>SYFN01000017.1 GCA_005800405.1 Burkholderiales bacterium | reverse complement strand
CACCCAGAATATCGGAGAGGACTGCAAACTTGTTGCCTTCCTTGATCAGACCCATCGCAATACCAGCCACATGCGCTTTGAGGGGCATGCCAGCATCCATCAGCGCCAGACTACCGCCGCAGACCGATGCCATCGATGAAGAACCATTCGACTCAGTAATTTCAGACACCAGACGCACCGAGTAGCTGAATTCAACAGCCGCAGGCAAGGCAGCGATCAGCGCGCGCTTGGCCAAACGACCGTGACCAATCTCGCGGCGTTTTGGCGAGCCCACACGACCTGTTTCGCCGGTCGCAAAGGGTGGCATGTTGTAGTGAAGCATGAAACGATCACTGTACTCGCCGGTGAGCGCGTCGATTTTTTGTTCATCGCGCGCTGTGCCTAGAGTGGCCACGACCAGCGCCTGCGTCTCACCGCGCGTAAACAGTGCTGAGCCGTGCGTACGTGGCAGCACACTGGTACGAATGGAGATCGGACGCACGGTACGGGTGTCACGACCATCGATACGCGGCTCGCCATCGAGAATTTGTGATCGAACAATCTTGGACTCGAGATCAAACATCACATTGCCAACATCCGCCGAATCCGGGGCAGATGTGCCTGCTGCTGCAGCATCGGCGGCCAGTGCCGCGCTGACTTCGCTACTGATCTGACGAAGCTTGTCGGTACGAGCCTGCTTTTCTTTGGTTGCGAATGCTTCGCGCAGTTTAGCCTCGGCGAGTTCGGTGACGCGTGCAATCAGCGCTTCGTTTTTGGGCGCGGGGCTCCATGGCACTTCGGGTTTGCCACCGTCGCGCACCAGATCATGAATCGCATCGATCACAGCTTTCATGTGTTCGTGACCAAACACCACCGCGCCTAGCATGATTTCTTCGGACAGTTCTTGAGCTTCGGATTCGACCATCAACACGGCCATTTCGGTGCCAGCGACGACCAGATCCATCTTGGAGTTCGGCAACTGGGACACGGTAGGATTGAGTACGTATTGACCATCGATATAACCAACCCGAGCGGCACCAATCGGGCCATTGAATGGAATGCCAGCCACGCACAACGCAGCAGAGGCGCCAATCATGGCTGGGATGTCCGGATCAATATCGGGGTTGACGGACAACACATGAATGATGACCTGAACTTCGTTCAGATAACCCTCAGGGAATAGCGGGCGAATCGGACGATCAATCAGGCGCGATGTAAGCGTCTCTTTTTCGGAAGGGCGTCCTTCGCGCTTGAAAAAGCCGCCAGGGATACGGCCAGCTGCATAAGTTTTTTCAACATAGTCCACGGTCAGCGGAAAGAAATCCTGACCGGGCTTGGCGTCCTTGCGCGCGACGACAGTGGCAAGAACAAGGGTATCTTCGACCGAGACCATTACGGCGCCGGAGGCCTGACGAGCGATCTCGCCGGTTTCCAGGATCACAGTGTGTTGGCCGTACTGGAAGGTTTTCGTAACTTTATTGAACATCGGGTCATTCCTTTCTATTTTTGCCGACAGATTTTCAGGCGCTGTCGTTCACCTCACCACGGACGGCCCATAGGGCCGCCTTGCTTCTTCAGACTCGTTTTTTCGCTACACGCATTGCTTCAAAAAACGAAATGCCCGCATCAGAAACCTGATACAGGCATTTGTTGGCAGGCAGCTGGAAAAATTACTTACGCAGGCCGAGTTTTTCGATCAGTGAGCGATAACGGTCAACATCTTTGCGCTTCAGGTAAGCAAGAAGGCTTTTGCGACGATTGACCATCATAATCAGGCCTCGGCGGGAGTGATGATCCTTGGCGTGGGCCTTGAAGTGACTGTTAAGTTCGTTAATGCGTGCGGTCAAAAGAGCCACCTGAATTTCTGGCGAGCCTGTGTCGTTTTGACCGCGTGCGTTGGCCGCAATAACGGCGGCTTTGCTTTCTTTGGTTACAGACATGGTTTTTATCTTTCACATGCGGCGTCCAGAGTCGAAACCCTTGGTACCGTGACAACAATAAAAAACTGGCCCAATGCAGGCCGAGTCGAGATTATAGCGGAAACGCCCTCCCCAGCACAGCACAGGGAGGCCGATTGCACGGAATCGGGCAGTTTATTTCCAAAAAAATAATCTTCGGCAAACTCAGGAGCGGCTTACATCTGAGGATTGAGCTTTTCGGTCTTGGAATGCAGCTTGTTCAGTGCGGATAAGTAAGCTTTGGCGGACGCTACGACGATATCGAGGTCAGAGCCCACGCCATTGACAATCCGACCACTTTTGGAAAGACGCATCGTCACCTCACCCTGGGACTGCGTCCCGGTGGTGATGGCGTTCACCGAAAACAACAGTAACTCGGCACCGCTTTGGGTCTGCGTTTCAATCGCATTGACGATGGCATCCACGGGACCATTGCCGTCACCCTCGCAAGTCACCTCACTACCACCGATGGAAAAAACGACTTTGGCATGAGGCTTCTCGCCCGTCTCGGAGTGTTGAGCGAGCGATACGAACTGGTAATGCTCTTTCTCGTGCGATTGCTGCTCATCCGACACCAGCGCCATGATGTCTTCATCAAAAATCTCGGATTTGCGATCCGCCAGCTCCTTGAAGCGCGCAAATGCGGCGTTTACCTCTGCTTCAGAGTCAAGGGTAATCCCCAATTCATCGAGGCGCTGCTTGAATGCATTGCGACCTGAGAGCTTACCAAGCACGATCTTGTTGGCACTCCAGCCCACATCTTCGGCACGCATGATTTCATAGGTATCACGCGCTTTGAGTATGCCATCCTGATGAATGCCGGACGCGTGAGCAAACGCATTCGCACCGACCACCGCTTTGTTGGGCTGCACCGCAAAACCCGTGATCTGCGAAACAAGCTTGGAGGTCGGCACGATCTGGGTGGTATCGATACCGACTTCAAGACCAAAGTGATCCTTGCGGGTACGCACCGCCATAATGATCTCTTCCAGCGCCGTATTGCCTGCACGCTCGCCCAGACCATTGATCGTGCACTCGACCTGCCGAGCACCGCCGATCATGACCCCCGCAAGCGAATTCGCCACCGCCATGCCAAGGTCGTTGTGACAATGCACGGACCACACCGCCTTGTCGGAATTGGGTATACGTTCACGCAGCGTTCTGAGCATCTGACCGTAGAGCTCGGGCACGCCATAACCGACTGTGTCGGCAAAGTTAATCGTCGTCGCACCTTCGTCGATTACCGCCTCCAGCACACGACAGAGAAAACCTATGTCGGAGCGGCTACCGTCTTCGGGACTGAATTCCACATCATCAGTGAATTGCCGGGCGAACCTGACCGCCATTCGCGCCTGCTCGTAAACCTGATCGGGGCTCATGCGCAGCTTTTTCTCCATGTGCAGCGGCGAAGTCGCGATGAAGGTATGAATCCGCTTGCGTGGTGCAGGCGCCAGCGCTTCCGCAGCGCGGGAAATATCTCGGTCATTGGCCCGCGAGAGTGAACAAACCACCGAATCCTTCACAATGCCCGCAATCGCCTTGATCGACTCAAAATCACCTGGCGAGGAAGCTGCGAACCCCGCCTCGATGATGTCCACCTTCAGACGCTCCAGCTGGCGCGCAATCCGGATCTTTTCTTCCTTGGTCATGGAGGCGCCAGGCGACTGCTCGCCATCGCGTAAGGTCGTGTCAAAAATGATCAGTTTGTTCGAATCAGCCATTTCGGGCTCCTGAGGTCAGTGCTGCTGGTAGCTATATTTTCTCCTGCCCGGGCCAACTTTGCCTGAGCGGTAGAAGAAATGAATTGTGGGGAAAAGGAGGTTTGCGCTGTCAGCGCAGTAGGTAAAGCAGCAGGCCAGAACGGCTGCTGCCCGATGTCATCTGGAGAAGAACGAATAAGCTTGTCATGGGGGAAAGAGTAAGGGGGATTGCCGAAAAGCGCAACCTGGCGATATCTATTGCATCGATAGCCCGCGCCCACGTACACCCAAAACCTTAGCGGTCCTCTCCCGGCTCAGTGCTGGTCTGAACGATGCTGACTGGCTTTCCCTTGAACCACTGCCAAAAAAACACCCCGTAGCCTGACAAGCCATAGATCACGAAGAGTCCGAACAGTACCTTCGGAGGATCGCTGGAGACCGCCACAAAAATCAGCACGATCAGAAAGATCGTAATGAAGGGGACAGACTTCCTGAAGTTGATGTCCTTAAAGCTGTAGAAGGGCACGTTGGTCACCATGGTCAGGCCCGCATACACCGTAATCAACCACGACAGCCAGTTGAAATCAGTGCCAGCGATGCGCAGATCATCCATCAACCAGATAAAACCGGCGACTAGCGCCGCAGCAGCCGGGCTGGGCAATCCCTGAAAGAAGCGCTTGTCGACCACGGCGATGTTGGTATTGAATCGCGCCAGTCGCAGCGCTGCGCCGGCGCAGTACAAAAACGCCGCCAGCCAGCCCAGCTTGCCCATGCCACGCAATGACCATTCATAAACAACAAGGGCGGGTGCCGCACCAAAAGACACCATGTCCGACAAGCTGTCGTACTGCGCACCAAACTCACTCTGGGTATTCGTCAGCCTTGCCACACGACCATCCGTGGCATCTAGCACCATCGCCGCAAAAATAGCAACGGCCGAGTTGGAGAACTGCCCGTTCATCGCCATGACGATCGCATAGAAACCGCAAAACAGCGCGGCAGTCGTGAAAGCATTAGGGAGCAGATAAATACTGCGACTTCGGAGCAGCATCGAGACCGGATCCCCGTCTTTTGGCACTGCACGACGCAAGGATAGCCTGTTCAGACGGAAGGAGCGCGGCGAGGCGGTCTTGAGCTTGTTTTTACGGTTGCTGAATAAAGACATAGCTGAATGGTACCCGACAGCGCTCCGTTCGTGCCTCAGAACTCCGCAAGCACCGTCTCAGTCGCCGAGACTTTCTCACCGACCACCACCAGTGGCCGAGCGCTCAACGGCAAATAGACGTCGACCCGGGATCCAAACCGAATAAACCCGTAGCGCTGGCCTCGGGCAAGGGTATCGCCTGCGTTCACGTAACAAAGAATCCGCCGGGCAATTAGACCGGCTACCTGAACGAAGGTGATTGTCTGACCATGGGCGGCCGTCATCACCACCGCATTGCGCTCATTCTCGGTCGATGCCTTGTCCAAGTCGGCGTTGACGAATTTACCGGGAAAATATTCGACTTTCTCGATTTTTCCATCCACGGGCGAGCGATTGGAGTGGACGTTGAAAACATTCATGAACACGCTGATCTTCAGCGCTTCGCGGGTGGCGTAAGGATCATGTGCTCTCTCGACCACGACGATCCGCCCATCTGCCGGGGACAGTACGGCATTCGGATCCAGCGGAATGGTTCGCGGCGGATCGCGGAAGAACTGCAACACGAATAAAGCAACGATCCAGAACGGCCAGGACCAGCCGCCAATCACAGAGGTCGCCACCAGCGCCGCCACCAGGGCAATACCGAGAAAGGGCCGGCCTTCGCGGGCAATGATGGGATGGGGATAGTTACTCAAAGTCACTCCAGACCGGGTTTCCAGAATTTCCCGTAAGAAATTCACATCAGGCCGGTATTTTAGCGCCATCTGACGCAAACAGCTTCCAAAACAGATACACAGCCTAATCAAACGACTCGGCAGCTACGCAAAATTTTTTGAACAAATGTGCGTTTATCGACACATAAGTTGCCGAGAAGCTGCGATCAGCAAAGAAATCTCGCGTTAGTTAAACAAAAAAATGAGCATTCCGTCAAATACTCAAAGGACGCTACAACCCGCCTAACAGGCGCTGGTCGTTTGGGAGCGTGCTGCCGAAGAAAATAAACCCGTCGGGTTAGATAAAGATGGCAATGTCACCTTGCTATTTGGCGCTTCCCACGAAAGCTTTCGCGGTCAAGCAAGTCATAGGCAGGCGGCCAAAGAGACCATTTTGAGCAAAATGCGGGCTGAAATGGCTCAGCGGGGTAGCTGGAATGGCAGCGCAATCCACAGCATCATGGCATCCCAATTACCCAGTCTTGATGGCTTCATGAAACATAGTCAGGTCCGCAATTTACGTAGCAAGTGGGACGGCCTGAGAAAGATCACCGAGGCGTCACTCAAACTCCCCCCTGATGTATTTGAGCGCCGAATTGCGGTCGCAGAACGCATCGCACCCTTTTTGCCACCCGGTCTTGGCATCTCTATCCATGGCGAGGGACTGTCCTGGCTTAACCACACTTTTTCAGACAAACAACAGAAGCACATCTTGGAGGGACTGAGCTCGCTGGCCGAGGATGCGTTAGATCCAGCGCTGCATCTTGATCCGCAAATGCTCAAGCATCTCAACCGCGACACCTACGACATGATCTTGCAGGATGGCGCGAGTGTGCTGAATGAAACCAACGGACATCAGCAGTTCCATAAGCAGATCGACGGTCATTCTGAGCTAACACCCAAAGCCCGCCAAATACTCCGGCGGCTACACGCTTTTTGCGGAGGCGACCTCACCATGATGACGTCGCTCTCCAAGCTGATCAATCAGAAATCAGTCCTTATATTGATAGAAGCACATCAAGCAGAGCTACGCCTAGCCTCTGGCCTGGAAATTCATCTCCATGCGAACAGTAAAAAATTGAACAGCCTGTCGTTATACCGGCTGCATGGAACAAGGGAAAGCGATGTTCGCTTGACGGTTAGCTGCGTGAAAAAAGGAAGCGCGTTGCTCAACGACCAAATGCAGACATTATGTCGATTGAAGCTGGGACCACAAGCAGAAATTGCGAATGAAGGTAATTTTAACTATCGCTGCTGCACTGAAATTTAAATGGAAGAAAAATATCTAAAGCAAGAAAAAATTATCCCGAGTTATGTTCGCCCGGCCTCGGTCGACTACGTACTCGATATTGATTGGACCGGCGGCCAATGATCCGCGAGAGTATCTTTGAATTCCATTTATCACAAGAAAAATTGAAGAAAAAATCCTCAATGAAACCTGACAAAACTCAAAGTGGCATTGATGCCCTGAGAATTTTAGCGAATGCAATCAGCAACGAAAGCGACATTCATGTCAGAAGTAATGGAGATATCAGGGAGAAAAGATTTGATGAAAAAATTTTAAATTATCTTGGAACGTGGTTTCAAGTACGAAGTGCAACACGGTTTAGAGATTCATGAAACACCTGATGCGGGGTTTTAAATCCCAATCGTTTTCTGGGGCGGTGATTCAATCGATCTTCGATCATTTTAAGCTCTGCAGCAGTAACCGTAGAT
>SYFN01000209.1 GCA_005800405.1 Burkholderiales bacterium | reverse complement strand
GCATGACCTCCTGCAAATCACCCTGGCGGCTGACCAGCGCACGTATGCCGGGTAGGGAAAGCATGCCATCCATGATCACGGGTGCGTTACGCAGATCAGGGATAGTCTCGAACAAGGGGATGACCATCAGCTCGGCTTCGGTGGACTGGTCGCCATCACCGATGCGCAGCAGCCCGGTTTCCTTTTGCAGCAGAAATACTTCAAGCAAATCGGATACTGTTTCGGTGTGAGAGATGATGTAATTGCGTATTGCTCGATGCCCGAATTGTTCGCGGACGGTTTTTGCCATCCGAATCACACTCAATTCTGAATTTGTCTCATACGAGTAGTTGAGGTAGGGCGAGTACAGCAAGCGTGGCTGAGCGAGCTCGGCCAGCAGCAGCGAACGCTTTTGCTCCTCGTCTAGTGCAGCATAATCGGCCACGACACCTGCGGCTCTAAATAGCTCAGAGAGCACCCTTTCATGCACATCCGAATTCTGACGCATATCCAGCGTGGCGAGATGAAATCCGAATATCTCTGCTGCACGTCGCAGGGTATCGAGCCTCGGACGCGTCAGCGGCAGACCGTGATTGGCCCGCAGTGACGCTGCAATCACGTCCAAATCGCCAATGAAACCAGCGGCATCGTCATAGGGCTCCAGGGCGCCGACTTCCTGCCGCATAATATTCTGCACTCCCAGTTTACGGGCTGTGGCTGCCAGACGTGCGTACACGGTAATCAGCGCTCGACGGTAGGGCTCATCGGTACGATGCGGTGATTGATCCGGTGACGCGTCTGCCATAGCTTGCAATTCAGCACTCACCGACACCAGCAGAGTGGAGATCGATAACTCGGCACCCAGTGCGTGCACCTCTTCGAGATAAAAATCCAGGATCGTGGTCGACTGGCGCGACATCGCGCGCGTCATGGTTGATGCATTCACATTCGGGTTGCCATCCCGGTCGCCACCGATCCAGCTACCCATTTGCAGAAAAGGCGGCAACGGCTGGCGGCGGCTGTGTGGATATTGCATCGTAATTTCTGATTCGATGTCATCCATCAGACCGGACAGCTCACGCAAGAAAGTGATCCGGTAATACGAGAGTGCATTTTCAATCTCGTCATCGACCGTGAGCTTCGAGTAGCGCAGCATGCGTGTTTGCCATAGCTTGGCGACCTCGGCATGCAACAGCTCCGTGTTGCGATTTTTTTCTCCCGCAGTCAAGGGCAGATCGCGCCCAGCAAGCAGTCGTGCGATTTCCCGACCGGCGTCGAGACTACTTTTGCGCTGCACTTCCGTAGGGTGGGCGGTCAGCACCGGAGAGATCAGCGCATCTGAAAAAAAGGACTGAACTGCCTTGCCGGGTACGCCGGCGGTGTCGAGTTTGTGCAGCGTTGCCGCAATGCTGCCCGCCTGCGGTGCCGAGCCCGCCAGCAAATAGGCGCGCCGCCGCCGGTTGTGATGTTGATCTTCGGCGATGTTGGCCAGATGAGAAAAATACGAAAAAGCACGTACGACCGCATTGGTCTGGTCGCGCGTGAGTTTTTTTAGCAGCCGGTCGAGATCGGCACCGGCCTGCGGATCGGATTCACGCCTGAAGCGCACTGCTGTCTGGCGTATCGTCTCGACAATCTCGAAAACGGTGTCACCTTCCTGTTCCCGAATCACTTCGCCGAGTAATCGACCCAGCAGACGGATATCTTCTTTCAGTGGCGCGTCCTTGTCGGAGGTCCGGTTCGTGCGCGAGGAGAGTTTTTGGGTAGGCATGGGAAGATGGCAGTCTGCGTGGGTGGGTGATGTTACGCATGTTAGAATCCGCCGAATTTTCAGCGGTGAGCAACCGGTCGCACGTTCAACACTATTCCCGAGCCAGAGAGGCTGCATTGAGCGCATCATTTTCCAGAAAACTGGTTATCGCCTCGCGGGAGAGCCGGCTCGCCATGTGGCAGGCTGAACACGTGCGCGCCCGATTGCTCGAATTATATCCGCACAGCACCGTGGAAATTCTCGGCATGACCACTCGAGGCGACCAGATCCTGGACCGCACACTCTCCAAGGTCGGTGGCAAGGGTCTCTTTGTCAAAGAGTTGGAAGTCGCCATGCAGCAGGGCGAGGCTGATCTGGCGGTGCATTCGCTCAAGGATGTGCCGATGGAACTGCCCGAGGGCTTCGAGCTTGCAGCCATTCTCGAGCGCGAGGATCCGCGCGACGCTTTCGTCTCGAACGATTACGCCCGTCTGGCAGATCTGCCGGATGGCGCGATTGTTGGCACCAGCAGCCTGCGCCGTCAGGCACTGATCGCCGCTCGCTACCCCAAACTCGTGATTCACCCGCTGCGCGGCAACCTCGACACGCGCCTGAGCAAGCTTGACAAGGGCGAGTACGCTGCCATCATCCTTGCTGCAGCGGGGCTCAAGCGCTTGGGTATGGCCTCTCGCATACGCTCTGTCATCGAGCCTGAAGACAGCCTCCCGGCACCGGGTCAGGGCGCCATGGCCATTGAAATTCCCGCCGGTAGAGAAGAGTTGAGGCAATTGCTGGCGCCCCTGAACCATCCCGACACCGCCCACGCAGTACGCGCCGAAAGAACTTTGTCGTTGACCTTTGGAGGCAGTTGCCAGATTCCACTGGCCGCTTTCGCCACGGTGGCTGGCAGCGCCATGCATCTGCGGGCCATGGTGGCGACGCCGGATGGCAAACGGATTGCTCGCGCTGAGATTAACGGCGAGTCGACAGCACCAGAAGCGCTGGGCCGGCAGATTGCCAGCCTGCTCGAGTCACAAGACGCGCGTTCCATTCTCGCCGAGTGCAAGGCTGACGATTAAGTATCGGTCAGGTCAGTCCTGCTGACAGCGACCTTGCAGTGTCGAAGACAACGCTGAACCTTTCCCTACGCAGGTGGCTTTCATGCTGCAAACCGACAGGCCCGTGGCCATCACCCGACCGCTTGCTCAGGCGCAGCCACTGGTGGCGCGGCTAAGAGCATCGGGGATCGATGCGCGTATCTTTCCATTGCTGGATATCCAACCACTACCCGACACCCGTGAGTTGCAGGGGGTTCTGGAGCGCCTATCCGAGTACGAGATGGTTGCCTTCGTCAGTCCGAACGCGGTTGATGCTGCGTTTGAACATATTGATGAATGGCCGGCGGGATTGACTGCGGCTGTGGCGGGAGAGGGCAGCCGGCAGGCGCTCGCTCGCCATGGCATCACGCCGGAGCGCGCGAGCATCGTCAGTCCTGCCAACTTGCAGCGCACCGATTCCGAGACGCTGCTGGAGGTACTCGATCTACCGGCGCTCGTGGGCAAAAAAGTTCTCATTATCCGCGCCGAGACCGGTCGTGAATTGCTGGCAGACCGTCTGCGCGACGAAGGAATTCAGGTCGACCAGGTAGCTGCCTACCGGCGCTGCCCCCCTGCGCTGAGCGATGTTCGCAGGTCGCAGCTCATTGATCTACTTGCTAGTAAAAGCGATTGGGTCATCACCAGTTCAGAAGCGCTGCGCCACCTGAAAGAAATGGCGTTGGAGGTGGCTGGCGCCGAAGCCTGGATAACTTTGCAAATGAGTACGCTCATCGTTCCGCATGAGCGAATCGCACACACCGCAGAAGCACTTGGATTTCAACGGCTGCTGCGCACAGCATCAGGCGACGAAGCCCTGTGTGCCGCGATACAATCCCGCCCATGAGTGATCACCCCGACAAACCAGCGGCGAGCGCAACGACGGATGCAAGCGCGACCGAACCGGCAGTTGCCCCTTCGGGCACGTCCGCGGTGCGATCATCACCCACACCTCCTGCCGAATCCACCGCGGAGGCGGACGCCCTGAAGGTAAAGTCCATTGCAGGCTGGCAGTTGCCCCGTATGCTGACGCAGCCTGGTTTCCAACTGAAAGCCGTCATTGCCGCACTCGCTTTGCTGCTCGGGCTGGCATGGTGGAATGCGCGTACCGATGTCACCGACCTTCGCCGTGAAGTCGCTCAGCGGCTGCAGAGCGGGGAGCAAACCAATAGTCAGACCAAACTCATTGCCAGTCGTGTCGATGATGAGCTCAAGGTATTGCAGGGCAAAGTGGCTGTGCTGGAAGCAAAGCAGATTGAATCGCAGGGCCAGCAGCTGGCGCTGGAGCAGCTATACCAGGATCTCGCCAAAAACCGGGATGACTGGGCGCTGGCCGAGATCGAGCAAGTTCTCTCGACCGCCAGCCAGCAGCTGCAACTGGCCGGTAACATTCGCGGCGCTTTGATTGCCTTGCAAAATGCAGATACCCGTCTGTCGCGCGCGGACCGTCCACAGTTCATTGCGATTCGCCGGGCAATTGCCCGAGACATAGAGAATCTCAAAAGTCTTCCCAGCATAGATCTGACCGGTATCGCCTTGCGTCTCGACACTCTGGTATCCGAAATCGACCGCATGCCGTTGCTGGCCGATGAAAAGCCCGCTGTGGTGGCGCCCGCACCCAAGTCGCGCCTTGCGGCGGCACAGGCGTCCGGCGCCGCCGGAGTGGTGGCGACAGTTGGTGCGCAAGACTGGTACAGCACGTGGTTGGACTACTGGCGTCGTTGGACCAGCGATCTCTGGCACGACATACGGGATCTGGTACGCGTGCGCGTCGTCAGTTCGCCAGAAGCACTGCTGCTTTCGCCGGGCGAGGCGTTCTTTGCACGTGAGAACCTCAAGCTGCGCCTGTTGAACGCCCGGATTGCACTGCTCTCGCGCAATGATGCAGCTTTCCGCAGTGATCTGATCGAAGCTGACCGTGCGCTAGCCCGCTACTTCGACACGCGAGCGCGGCAGACGCAGGCAGGTCGCGAGCAGATACGCCAGTTGCAGGAGAGCGTGCTCAATATCGAGATGCCGACTCTGTCGCACTGTCTGAATGCCGTGCGTCAGTCACGCTCGGGCAGACCCTGACCCGCGGCGCGTCGATCATGCGTTTTTTTCTCTGGATACTGACACTGTTTGCCGCCGCCATCGGATTGGAGGTGCTGGCTCGTTTTAACCCCGGTAACGTTGTTTTTTTCTACCCACCCTACCGGGTAGATTTGTCCCTGAATTTTTTCACCATTGCCATGGTGGCGTTATTCGCCTTGATGTTCGTCATCATCAGCACCGTGCGCACGACACTCGCGATGCCCGCACGGGTAGAGCGATATCGTGCGGCACGTCAGCTGCGTGAATCCGGACGCGCTTTGCAGGAGGCCTTGAAGGCCTATCTGGAAGGTCGATTCGGACGGGCAGAGAAATCCGCAACCCGAGCCTCGCTGGCACCTGAGTATGCTGGTTTGGCTGCGCTGATCGGCGCCCGCTCTGCCCACCGCTTGCAGCAAAATCGCCGCCGCGATGAGTGGCTGACTGCTGCGGCCCGGGACAGTACTTTGCGTACCGCACGCCTGATGACCGTGGCCGAGCTGCTTGCCGAGGACAACCGGCAAATCGATGATGCGCTGGCTGCGATCGCTGAGCTCAATAGTCTTGGCATCAAGCATGCGGAGGCACTGCGGCTGGCCTTGCGCTTACATCAGAGTGCGCGTAACTGGCCTGAAGTGCTGCGGCTGGTGCGACTGCTCGACAAGCATGATGCCTTGCACCCCACGCTTTCCCGCCGTTTGCGCGACATGGCCTACGAAGCGCTGCTGCCTGTGGCGGCGGAAGATCCCGAGGCGCTCAATAAGCTCTGGGCGACTATTCCTGCTGCAGATCGCATGAGTCCCGGTATCGCCGCCATGGCTGCAAACGCTTTTATGAAAATCGGGCGGCAACAGGAGGCCGTTGACATCATTGAAAAAGTGCTGGCAGTGCAATGGGATGCGCGGCACTTGCGTGCCTACCGCCATTGCGCAGCGCCGGAAGGCTCGGCTACCCTGCTGGCCCAGATTGAAAACGGCGAGCGCTGGTTGCGCGAGCGTCCCAATGACCCGGAGCTGTTACTGGTACTGGGCGCCTTATGCCTCAATCAAAAACTCTGGGGCAAAGCGCAGCGTCATCTCGAACAGGCATTGGCGGGTGCCGCCGAGCGCGCCGTTGCTCAGGAAGCGCATTTGCGACTTGCGCAGATGCATGAAGCATTGAATCAATCAGAGGCTGCGGCAGTTCATTTTCGCCAGTGTGCACTCAGCACGCAGCAGGATAACGCCAGGAGTCTCTCTCGCTAGGCCGCTCTCCGGGTGTTGCATTACCAGCGATCTGACGGGTTCATGATCCTGCGCTCTGGCTTCAAGCCGAAGGAAAGCCTGGCCCGTTACAATTACTGGTTTTTCGTTTTCAAACGCTCTGAGGTAAAAGATGAGTCTCAACGAGGTACCGTCAGGTCGCGATCTGCCGAACGATTTCAACGTCATTATTGAAATCCCGATGAACGCCGATCCAATTAAATACGAAGTCGACAAAGAATCAGGTGCACTTTTTGTTGATCGTTTCATGGGAACGTCCATGCATTACCCATGTAACTATGGCTACGTGCCGCATACGATTGCCGATGATGGTGATCCTGTCGATGTCCTGGTCATTACACCGTTTCCATTGATTCCCGGCGTGGTCGTTCGCTGCCGTCCGATTGGTGTACTCAAAATGACCGATGAATCCGGTGGTGATGCCAAAGTTCTCGCGGTACCTGTGGACACGGTGCTACCGATTTACACCCACTGGCAAAAACCCGAAGACATGAACGCACTGCGTTTGAAACAGATTCAGCATTTCTTTGAGCACTACAAAGATCTTGAGCCCGGTAAATGGGTCAAGGTGGATGGCTGGTTTGGTCCTGCTGAAGCGCAGGCCGAGATCATGAATGGTGTTGAGTCATACAAACGCGCGGCGAGCAAGCCGAACTTCTGATGTTGGTGGCAGACCGCGTGCGGTTTGCCCGGGTAACGGCCATGGTGTACTCGCCATGGTGCAACCCGCAAGGGGGCCCCAGCTTCCTTGATTTACCGAAGAAAGTCAGTTTTCTGCAAGGCTTTCACACACCACTCGAAATCCAATCCACCGTAGTATTCCGCGTTACGCTAATTTTTTGAACGGATTGCGGTCATTGAGTTCATCCATATAGACCGCAATTCCTCTACCTTCCTGGGCAAGAAAGCGCTCGACTGCGTCTGCAAATCCCGGATGGGCGAGCCAGTGTGCGGACCAGGTTTTTTGGGGTAAAAAACCACGCGCCATCTTGTGCTCTCCCTGCGCGCCCCCTTCGAATGAGGCGATTTTTTCGCTGATGCAGAATTCCAGTGGCTGGTAATACGCGGTCTCGAAGTGCAGGCAAGGATGCTGTTCAATCGCGCCCCAATAACGTCCGTACAAACGTCTGTCATCGTGAATCAGCAAGGATGCCGCAATTGGCTTGCCGTCACGTTCAGCAATCACCATCAGAATATTTTCCGGCATGCTGTGTCCTATGCGCAGAAAAAAATCCAGATTCAGGTAGGGGCTGGAGTAGTGTGCCTGGTAGGTATGGTCATAGCAGCGTTTGAAGAATTGCCAATCTCTCTCTTGCACATCACGGCCACGGATCTGGCGCAGGACGATGCTGGCATCGCGCACCTTGCGCCGCTCCGCACGTATGTTTTTGCGTTTCTTTTGGTCCAGCGTGTCCAGAAACTCTTCAAAATTCGCATAGCCCGAGTTCTGCCAGTGAAACTGCACACCGCTGCGTAGCATGAAACCTGCAATTTTTAGCTGCAAGGCCTGATCAGCAGGTGGATAAAGGATATGGGTGGACGACAGCGCACTGGCTTGCTGCACATCCAGCAGGGCCTTCAACAGCGCAGCGCGAGCATCTTCAGTGCATGCCAGCAGTCGCGCGCCTGTCACCGGTGTGAAGGGGATGGCTGACGATAGTTTGGGATAGTACGCATGGCCATTGCGCCGGTAAGCATCGGCCCATGCCCAGTCAAACACATACTCGCCAAAGGAGTGAAGCTTCGCATACATCGGGAGTGCGGCCGCCAGCCTGTCTTCTTCCCATAAGGTCAGATACTGAGGCTGCCAGCCCGTGTCTTCGCTGGCGCTGCCGGATTCATGCATGGCGTGCAAGAAGGCATAGGACAGGAAGGGATTCGCTTCCGGCTGCAGAGATACCAGCCCGTCCCAGGAATGCTGTCCAGCCTCCGCCAGAGAGGAAATCACACGCGTGCGATAATTCGGTTTTTGCGGGATAGGCTTCATTGAAGCAGGGGTCTCATTCTTTCTATGCAGCCTGATTCACGGCCATGACAGTCAACGTAGCCATCGCACAGATCAACAGTACCGTCGGGGATCTGGCGGGCAACTCGCAGCGCATCGCCGACTTTGCACGCCGTGCGGCGACGCAGGGTGCAGACATCGTGCTCACGCCCGAATTGTCGCTGGTTGGTTACCCGCCGGAGGACTTTCTACTGCGTCGGTCATTCTACGCAAAATCCGATCTGGCGTTGCAGGCGCTGGCCACCGAGATGGCTGCTCTGATTGATCTGCATGTGATCGTTGGCCACCCGCTGACGCGCCATGGTGCCCATTACAACGCAGCATCCGTTCTTTGCAACGGAAAAACCCTTGCCACTTACTGCAAACAGGCACTACCCAACTACACCGTTTTTGACGAGAAGCGCTATTTCACCCAGGCCGATGATGTCTGCGTTTTTTCCGTCAAAGGCACGCGATTTGCGTTGAATATTTGCGAGGACACCTGGTTCCCTGAGATGCCCGCCAAGGCGCGCGAGGCCGGTGCCGAGGTTTTGCTGGTACCTAATGCATCGCCATATCACATGAATAAGCAGCATCTGCGAAAAGAGGTCATGCGCGAGCATGTCAGCCGTCAGGGCTTGTCACTGGTCTACGCCAACCCGTTTGGCGCTCAGGATGAACTGATCTTCGATGGCGCTTCCTTCGTTCTCAATGCCCGTGGCGAGATGTGCGCGCAGCTGCCTTCGTTTGAAGAAGCACTGGCCATCGTTGCATTTGAAGGCGCCGAGCCGCAAAGCCAGGCGCTGACACCCGCACTTTCCGTCGAAGCGCAGGTCTATGCGGCATTGGTGACAGGTGTTCGTGATTACGTGGGCAAGAATGGTTTTCCTGGTGCCATTATTGGCTTGTCAGGCGGTGTTGATTCTGCACTTACGCTGGCAATCGCAGTCGATGCCCTCGGCGCAGACAAGGTGCGTGCCGTCATGATGCCTTCACCGTATACCGCAGATATCTCCTGGATTGATTCACGTGACATGGTCGCGCGCATTGGCGTGCGCTATGACGAGATACCCATTAACGATTGCTTTAATGCCTTCCGCAATGCACTGGCGTTCGAGTTTGACGGCCTGCCCGAAGACGCCACTGAGGAGAATATTCAGGCGCGCATACGCGGTACTCTGCTCATGGCGCTGTCCAACAAAACAGGCGCGATCGTCCTCACGACAGGCAACAAGAGCGAGATGGCCACCGGCTATTGCACCCTCTACGGCGATATGGCGGGTGGCTATGCCGTCATCAAAGATATTGCGAAGACCTTGGTATACCGACTTTGTAATTATCGAAATAGTATCTCTGCCGTCATTCCGGAGCGCATACTGACGCGTGCGCCGTCGGCCGAGCTTAGACCGAATCAGACTGATCAGGACTCGCTGCCGCCGTATGAGGTACTGGATGGCATTCTGCGGCTGTTCATGGAAGAAGGGCAGGGCGTTGCAGAACTGCTGGCGGCGGGTTATCGTAAAGTAGACATTGAGCGCATTACCCGACTGATCAGGATCAATGAGCACAAGCGCCGGCAAGCACCGGTAGGTCCGCGCGTGACCCATCGTGCCTTTGGTCGGGACTGGCGCTACCCGATTACTTCAAAATTCAAAGACTAACCGACAGGAGTATCTCGTGAAGCAGATCACCGCCATCATCAAACCATTCAAACTCGATGAGGTCCGCGAAGCACTCGCTGGTGTGGGCATTACCGGACTGACCGTTACCGAAGTCAAG
>SYFN01000208.1 GCA_005800405.1 Burkholderiales bacterium | reverse complement strand
TGTCATCAAAACGGCGGACTGGCTGGTAGATCTTGGGCCGGAAGGCGGTGCAGGCGGTGGTCAGATTATTGCCAGCGGTACGCCTGAACAGATTGCAAAAAATTCGACCAGTTTCACTGGGAAATATCTAGCGCCCTTGCTACTGCCGAAAAAAGAAAAGAAACGCGCCTGATGACAGACAACAAAAAAGTACCTGACCGGTACGCGCGGCAACGCGGCTTGCGTAGATGAAGTGACGCTTAGAGCAGCTGTTTTTCGGCCAATTCGATAGCCTCGGCAGCGCCTCGCAGAACGACTACGTCGCCGGGTTCGAGTTGTATATCGGCAGAAAAAGGCAAGCGCACCTTGCCTCGCCGAACCGCCGTAATCTCAGCGCCCAGCGCCGAGAGATTCAGGGACGCAAGCGTCTTGCCAATCGCAGCCGCCCTGCCCTCCAGGGGTACGGAATGCAGTCTGACTTGCAGATGCTCTTCATCATCGGCAAGATCATCAATACCGTGAAAGTAGCCACGCAGTGATGCATAGCGTTCACTTCGGGCAGCCTGAACCCGCTGCACAACGCGACGTAAAGGCACACCCATGAGCAAGAGTGCATGGGAAGCGAGCATCAGACTACCCTCGATCGTCTCAGGGACTACTTCATCTGCGCCACCTGCACGCAGTTTATCGAGATCATCTTCGCCTACACTGCGCACGATGGCAGGCAACGCTGGCGCGAGCTCATTGGCAAAGTGCAGCGTCTTGAGTGCCATGTGCGTGTCGGCATAAGTAATGACCAACGCTGCCGCGCGATGAATACCGGCTGCCATCAGACTTTCACGACGGCTTGCATCGCCGTAGGAGACTTGCCAGCCTGCGTTTTGCGCCTCCAGTACACGCTACGGATCAAGATCAAGTGCATGGTAGGCAATTTTTTCTTCTTCCAGCAAGCGCGCCAAGTTTTGACCGCTGCGCCCAAAGCCCGCAATCAGAATATGCTTTTCTTCACTGATGGTTCGCGAGGCAATACGCGTGAGTGCGAGTGATTGCTGCATCCACTCATTGGCCGAGAGCTTCATCACGAGGCGATCAGCGTTGGCGAAAATGAACGGCGTGGCAAGCACCGACAAAACCACGGCCGCCAGTATCAATTGCACCAGATTGGCATCGACCAGCCCAAGAGCTCCCGCCTGATTGATCAGTACGAAACCAAATTCACCACCTTGTGCAAGACCAAGACCCGTACGCAGCGCGACGCCCAGCGATGCACCAAACAGTCGGGCGAGCAGCGCAATCAAGCCGAACTTGATCAGCAGAGGCACGATCAGCAGTACCAGTACAAGCAGCCAGTTATCAATCACCAGCCGCATGTCGAGCAACATGCCAACGGTGATGAAAAAAAGTCCGAGCAAAACATCGCGGAATGGCTTGATATCTTCTTCCACCTGAAGTCGGTACTCGGTCTCGGAGATCAGCATACCAGCGATGAATGCGCCCAGAGCGAGCGATAACCCGGCAATCTCGGTGATCCACGCAGCACCCAGCGTGATAAGCAGCAGGTTAAGCATGAATAGTTCTTGTGAGCGTCGCTGAACCACAATTCGGAACCAACGACGCAACAGCACCTGTCCAAAGGTGAGAAGCAGCGTGAGCACGAAGACGGCCTTGAGCCCGGCCCAGGCAAGATCCTCGACGATGTCTGCGCCACGATGCGCGAGCGCGGGAACCAGAATCAGTAATGGCACGACCGCCAGATCCTGAAACAGCAGGATGCTGGTGATACGGCGTCCATGTTCGCTCTCAAGTTCGAGTTTTTCCGTCAGGAGCTTGAGCACAATAGCCGTCGAAGACATGGATAACGCGCCGCCGAGAGCAAACGAGGCGCTCCAGCCAATATCGAAGATCTTCGGCAAAAACTTGGCAAGCAAACCGCCGCACAACATCGTGACTAGAATGGTCACCACTACCTGCGCCATACCCAGGCCGAACACATTGCGGCGCATAGACTTGAGTTTGGGCAGGGAGAACTCGAGGCCGATAGAAAACATCAGGAAGACCACGCCAAACTCCGACAGCATGTGCGTGGCCGGGCTATTCGATGCCAAACCCAGCGCATGAGGGCCGATCAGGATGCCCACCGAGAGATACCCGAGCATGGGCGGCAAATGCATCATGCGAAATGCCACGACCCCAAGCACCGCAGCAACGAGCAGAATCAGAGTGAGTTCAAGGGCTGAATACATAAGTTACGGGCCAGGCTGCCAATGACGACTAGCGGTATGAAATGGAATCCGAAACAAGGGTCCGCCTACCAAGGTTTTCTTGCATCTGGCAGGTTTTTTGCTTTGGATCTTGGGCTATACTTTGCTAATGAGTTTACCGCATGAGCAAAATTCTTCGCATCAATTTGACAACGTTGCTGCATTACGCGCGTTAAAACTTGCGCAAGAAACCCTGCAAATCGAGGCCGATGCCGTCCTCGCGGTAATGCGTCGGCTGACCGGGTCTGCGGAGGACCCCTTTGCCCGAGCCACCGCCCTGCTGCTTGGATGCACGGGGAGAGTAGCGGTCTCGGGTATTGGGAAGTCCGGGCATATCGCGCGCAAGATTGCAGCCACCCTTGCTTCGACCGGCACCCCGGCGCTTTTCGTCCATCCCGCTGAAGCGGCGCACGGCGACTTAGGCATGGTGACTGAGGCCGATGCCATGATCGCCATCTCCTATTCCGGACAGTCTGATGAGCTCATGGCCATACTGCCAGTCGTTAAGCGTATGGGCGCCAAACTCATTTCAATGACAGGCAATCCGCAGTCGCCGCTGGCCAAGCTCGCCGACGTACACCTTAACGTCTCCGTCGCCCGCGAGGCCTGCCCACTGAATCTCGCGCCAACCGCAAGCACTACCGCGACCTTGGCACTAGGTGATGCGCTGGCAGTCGCCCTGCTAGATGCTCGCGGCTTCCGGGAAGAAGATTTTGCTCGATCTCATCCCGGTGGCGCGCTTGGCAGGCGGCTGCTCACACACGTCAGAGACGTGATGCGCACCGGCGACGACATTCCCGCCGTACGCCCAGAAATGAGCCTGCCCGAAGCGCTGCTCGAAGTCACCCGAAAAGGCATGGCAATGACTGCTGTCGTGGACGGCGCGTTTCGAGTTATCGGTATTTTTACGGATGGCGACTTGCGACGCCTAGTTGAGCAGGGCAAGGATTTTTCGCGCACGGCGATTGGCGACCTTATGCACAAACACCCTCGCCGAGTACACCCGGACCAACTGGCAGTCGAAGCTGTGGAGCTGATGGAATCCCACAGAATCAATCAGGTGCTGGTTGCAGATACTGATGGCCGGCTGGTGGGCGCCTTGCATATTCATGACCTCACACGTGCCAAGGTGATCTGATGCAGCCGATCCAAAAACCGACCGCATCGGAGCGCGCAAAACAAGTCAGGCTCATGGTCTTTGATGTCGATGGCGTACTGACCGATGGATGTCTTCGTTACGGGAGTGACGGCGAAATCCTGAAAACATTCAATGTGCTGGACGGCCATGGCATCAAGTTGCTGCAGCAATCTGGCGTCAAAACAGCCATCATCAGCGCCAGGCAGTCGCCCGTGGTGGCCAGGCGCGCAGCAGATGTGGGAATCAGTATCGTGCTGCAGGGAATACATGACAAACGCTCTGCATTCGAATCTCTTCTGGCCAAAACCGGGCTGACTGCACAGGATTGCGGCTTCATGGGTGACGACGTCATCGACCTGCCAGTCATGACCCGGGTCGCATTTGCTGCCAGTGTTCCAAACGGTCACGAGGAAGTGCGTTCCCGCGCGCACTATGTGGCAGGGGCAAGCGGTGGGCTCGGTGCGGTCCGTGAGGTATGCGATTTTATCTTGCGCGCACAGGACAACTACCCCGCGGCAATGGCGCCGTATCTGACATGACGAGCGCCGTACACCAGCGTGTGCCAGCCTTGGTGCTGCTGGGATTCGCATTGCTGCTGGCCGCAGGCAGCTTCTGGCTGGTTGAACTCAGCAATAAATCGGCGAGCAATGCGCCATCCAAAGTCGAGAGCACAATGCCAGATTATTTTGTCGAGAACTTCACTTACTCAAAATTGGACGCGCGCGGTTTGATGGAGTATCGGGTGGAAGGGGCGAAAATGACCCATTACCCTGCAGACAAGCATAGCGTCATCGAGAAGCCGGTGGTGCGTAGCTTTTCGCCAAACCGGCCACCAACCATAGTAAGAGCGGATACCGCCAATATCAATGGCGACCACACCGAGGTGCGATTGATTGATAACGTGATTTTAGAGCGCGGACAAGTGCTTGATGATGAACCGCTCACAGTCACTTCGAATTACATGCTGGTGCTGCCAGAAAAAGATATCGTGACCACGGATCAGCAAGTTGACATTCGCGTTGGCAAGATGCACTTATCGGGTACCGGCATGGTCGCTAACAATGCAACTCGCGAGCTGACACTGGAGAGCAAGGTGAATGGGACTTTTCTACCTCCCAAAAAGCGATGAGCGAATGGCATGTTTTCTATTTCTAGGAGAAACGTGATGAAACATAATTCCCGGAGCCAGAAGTTTCGTGCAGGTTGTGCAGCCATACTTGGCGCAATCATGCTGCAAGCTGCATACGCGGAAAAAGCAGATTTCGACAAACCAACTCACGTGGAAGCCAATCATGGAACCTACGATGAATCGAAGCAAACAAATATCTTCACTGGCAATGTGGTTCTGACGCGCGGTACCTTGGTTATGTTTGCCGACAGAATGACTGTTCGCAAGGACGCGGCAGGCAATCAATTTGCAACGCTGTATGCAGCGCCCGGTGGCGTCACCAAATTTCGTCAAAAACGTGACGGTGGCAAAGATATGTGGATAGACGGTAGCGCCGCTGATCGAATTGAATACGATACCAAAACTGAAATCGCAAAACTTTTCAAGAACGCAAAAATAAAAATGACAGAAGCAGGCAGAATCACTGATGAAGTCGAAGGAGAATTCGTTTCGTATGACAGTCGGACCGAATTTTATACTGTCTCCAACTCGACTAATGGTGAAAGCAAGCCGGGAACCGGCAGAGTCAAGGTCGTAATACAGCCGCGTAACGCAGAAAAATAAGCAATGCGCCATAGCGCCTCCAGCACCCTGAGCGTGCGTCATCTGCAAAAAAGCTATGGCGTGCGTCGTGTTGTGCAAGACGTGTCACTTGAGGTCGTTAGCGGCGAAGTAATCGGTCTGCTCGGACCCAATGGCGCAGGCAAGACCACCTCGTTTTACATGATTGTGGGACTCGTACCATCTGAGGCAGGCGAGATCATGCTCGATGGTGAGCGCATTTCCAGACTACCTATTCATCACCGCGCCGAACTGGGTCTGTCCTATCTTCCGCAAGAAGCCTCCGTTTTTCGCAAGTTATCTGTCGAAGACAATATTCGTGCCGTGCTGGAATTACAAAAATTCGATGGGAAACCATTGGTGCGGGCAGAAATCGATAAAAGACTCAACACGCTCCTGGAAGAATTGCAAATCGATAGTCTTCGGGAAAACCCAGCGTTGTCACTGTCGGGGGGTGAGCGTCGCCGCGTTGAAATCGCACGAGCACTGGCAAGAAACCCTCGCTTCATCTTGCTCGATGAACCCTTCGCAGGCGTAGATCCGATTGCGGTAATCGAGATTCAACGCATCGTGCGCTTCCTCAAGGCTCGCGGCATCGGCGTGCTGATCACG
>SYFN01000207.1 GCA_005800405.1 Burkholderiales bacterium | reverse complement strand
GAATCTGATAACGTTCGGCTTGGCTGAGGTGTGTATAGGTCATGTGCTTCTTCGACTGGCTGGTCAAAAGGCTTTGATACTAATGCACCTCAGCCATCCAACCCATTAATCAAAGTTGCACTTCGTCCTTGAATTCACCACATGAATAATTTTTCAAATTTTATTAAATTTTTTGTGTGCTTGTGGCTATGATTTGCTGCACACCTCGATAAGTCACGCTCATGCTTTTCCCCACGGTTGAATTCGCCTTGTTCTTTTTGCTTGCTTTCGCGCTGGCCTGGGGAACGGTGCGACACCATGTGACACACAAGCGTGTGCTGCTGGTACTGAGCTATTTTTTCTATGGCTTTTGGGATTGGCATTTTCTTCCGCTGCTGTTCACCATATCCTTGTATGGCTGGGTTGCGGCGAAAGGCATAGAGCAGGGCAAGTACAAGCGTCACTGGCTCATCGGTGGCATCGTCGCTTGTCTGCTGACGCTGGGTTGGTACAAGTACCTGGCTTTCTTTTTGCAGAATTTTCTCAATCTCGCCAACGGCTTTGGTGTTGAGCTGCAGGTGTCCGTCACCTCATCCATTCTGCCGCTGGGTATCTCGTTCATGAGTTTTCACGCGATTTCGCTGATGATCGATGTATGGCGAGGCAAACTCGAGCGTGCTCCATCGCTTGAAGATGTTCTGCTTTATGTGGCATTTTTCCCGCAGTTGATCGCAGGGCCGATTCTGCGTGCCTCAAGCTTAATGCCGCAGCTACAAAAAGCGCCTGACCCCTCGCGCATCGAAACATCGCGAGCATTGCTGTTGATTGCGATCGGACTCTTCAAGAAAGTGGTTATCGCCAACAGTCTGGCCACCTTGATGGTTGATGATGTTTTTGCAAATCCGCAAAGCTTTAGTGCAAGCCAGGTGCTGCTTGGGATTTACGGCTATGCAGCCCAGATCTATTGTGATTTTTCCGGGTACACCGATATTGCCATTGGCTGTGCGCTGCTGTTGGGTTATCGTTTTCCGGATAACTTCGACAACCCCTATCGCAGCGCATCGCCGCAGGAATTCTGGCGGCGGTGGCATATTTCTTTGTCCACCTGGTTGCGCGAGTATCTGTTCATTCCACTGGGTGGCTCGCGTCAGGGCGAGTGGCTGAATATACGCAATCTGTTTATCACCATGCTGCTTGGTGGGCTCTGGCACGGCGCTGCATGGAATTTCGTCGTATGGGGGTTCTGGCACGGTATGCTTTTGGCGGTACACCGGATCTGGGACAATTACTGGTACGCGAGGGGTCATGACGGATGGCGTGACACAACGCAGTGGCGCTATGCATCGCGCTTTTTACTATTTCATGCGGTGTGTGTTGGCTGGATTTTCTTCCGTGCTGCTGATCTTTCTCAGGCCTTCACAGTGATTGAACAACTCGGTACTGGCAGCTGGCACTGGGACTTGGCGCCCGGGATGCTGCTGTGTATGCTGATGGGTATAGGTATGCATTACTTGCCGTCGCGCGTCTTGTTGCGAGCGCAGCTCATGGGCATGCGCATGCCCGCGGTGGTACTGGGTGCCTTGTTTGCCATGTCGCTGACCATGATCGAAGTCCTTGGTCCCAGCGCACCGGCGCCCTTCATTTATTTTCAATTTTGATGATGACCCGCGCTGCTTCCATCACTCAGGTCATTCGCGCGCTGGCATCGGCATTGCTGATTACGTTGTTGCTCGAAGCGTCCGGTCTGGTCGTGTGGGCAGAGCGGCTGGATGTGGGTGCATTGCGTGATGTGGCTCAGCCAGTGACGCAAACATGGCAGCGAATCGTGACAGGCTTGCATCTTGATGCGCCCCGACGTCTGGCGCTCGATCTGCGTGAGCGCTGGTCGACTGCGCTCATACCTGCAACTGAGGACCTGCCGAGCGTGGCGACCACGCCGCCCACAAGGCCGCAAATACCCGAATCTACTGCCGCAGTTATAACAGAAACGCGCGAAGCCAAGCGCGAATCTCCTGCCGATCCAGATCAGAAAATTTCATCCGCAACGAAGGTAGCCGAACCGAAGGCAGTAGTGCCAATCGATCAGCCATCGAAGCAGGTGGTGTTGGTGGGCGACTCCATGATGGCGGTGGGTCTGGCACCGGTTTTACGTCGCAACATAACGCGTGAAAATGGTGCGCGTCTGGTTCGCGCGTATCGATCCGGGACCGGCCTGGGTCGGCCGGATGTTTTCAATTGGCCGGCTCAGTATCCTCAGATGATTGGTGCCGCACGACCTGGGTTGGTTATTTGCGCTATTGGTGCCAATGACGCACAAAATTTTCAGGTAGAGCGTCATGTGGTTGCATTCGGTACGCCCACGTGGAAGCAGATGTATGCAGAAAGAGTACGTGATTTCGCGAAGCTGCTGACGCGTGATGGCGCCCATGTGCTGTGGATAGGCATGCCGGTGATGCGCGAGAACGCCTTTTCGCGTCGTATGGCCTCGATCAATGTGCTGGTGAAGGAGGTCGTGGCTGAATTCCCTCAAATCACCTGGATAGATCCCAACACCTATATCGCAGGAAGCGGTGGCAGTTTCGAGCAGTATCGTCAGGATCAGCGCGGCAAGCTGGTACGTTTGCGTGCTGACGATGGCATTCATCTCAGCGAGGAGGGTGCCGCTTATTTGCTGCCGGCGATTTCAGGCTGGATGCAACGCGTGTCAGCGGGTACATGAAGCAGTCTGTGCCGAGCTGAAGCCGGTCATGATGAGGCAGCCCCAGCATGAATCAAAAGACGCGGGATCCCATGTTTTTATTTTTCCGAATAGCGTCAAATGACGCCATGATGTTGATATCCGACCCAAAATCCAATGCTCGGTGTCATACTCAGTTGCACACTTCCTCTTCGATAGCCGCTGCATAGGGTTTACCTGAAGGCCAGACACCCAGGAAGCGATTGTCCGGCGATTGGGGTGTAAACAGCGCTGTCGGGTAAGCACCACCGGCCACGTAATCAAATATCGCCATCGTGATACGCCAGTAGCCGTGGAAATCCAGTACGTTCAGTGAACCTGAGCTCTCGAAACCGTCGCGACCTGCGATGCGCTTGGTGACATTCGCCGTCGAATCCGGAAAATCAAATCGGCTGTCTGGCGCGCCCGGCGAGCCGTGGGCCGAACTGATTTGCTGTCCCCCATCCGAGTGCGAGGGAAGCAGTAACAAGGCCCGGTGGGATCGGGGCAGGTGGCACAGACGCGCTGCCCATGCGCGCGCTGTCGGGACGCCGATGCTGGTATCAGCCGCACCGCTCACCAGAAAAACCGGCAGTGTCGGTGGAAATGATTCAAGTCGCGCCACGATGGATGCTGATTCGCTACCGTGTACGACGTGATACGCATCGCCGGGTGCGACCAGTAACACGGCGCGCGGTGCGGGTATGCCAAGCTCGGCGTGTCGGGTCGCAAAATTTGTCGAGATGGAAGCACCCATGGAAAAACCCCAGTACAGGGTTTTATCCTCGTCGATGAGCTGCGGGTGGGATTGTCGCAGCATATCCATCGCGTCGCGAACGCCTTGTGCTGCATTCGTGGTGATTATTTGCGGTGAGGTTTTCTCGCCTTCGCCCTGATACACTGGGTAAATCACAACAGCACCACTGCGCACCAGAAGATCAATCAGGCCACCAAAATTTTTTGGATTTGTGCCTCGCCAGCCGTGCAGGAACAAGACCAGCGGCAAGCCATTCAATGAGCGGGCTTCAGGTCGGAACACATAGGCGCGTGTCTCGCCGCTGCCCACCGTGTCGACAGCGATGTCGCGGTAACGACGCCGCGCTTCCCAAGCGGCAGGACTGTATTGTTTCAGCAGAGATTGCTCTGTGGGAGAGAGCGGCGCGGCAGGGATTGTGCTTGCACTTGCCAAGCCCGTGATGACCAGGGTGAACTGGCAGGCGGCCCGCAAACGGAAGGTGGAAAAAATCACGCTTTACTTGCCTTCTTGGGATAGGCATTCGTCGAAGCGCCGCTGACGGCTGGCGACCGGTCCGTAGCGTTTTTGAGCGCCGCTGAAGACCCACTCGATCTCCGCATACCATGCCTCCAGCACGCTGGGATCCAGCTCGCGCTGCTGAGCCACGAGCCGAGCGTTTTCCTGAACTTGCTTTTTGGTGCGGCCTCTTTTTCGTTCTTCAGCGAAGGACTCGGCATTGGTGGATACGGAATCACAATAGCGGCGGTAATCCGCATGTGCTGTGCCGCACCACAAAACGATCAGGGTCAGAGAGAAGACTATTGTTTTCATTTTAAAAATCATTTTCAAGCATCCGATGAGTCCAGAATAGTCATTCGTCAGTTGATCCTGTTTGTTGAGTCCGGACAGTCCCATTTTTGAGCGCCGCCGCGCACGTTGCATGCGCAAACAGTCTGCCGCTGATGATTGCAGAATATCCGCTGCATCGCAACAATCGTTCTGGTGTTTTAATCTACCGATATACAAAGTTTATAAAAACAAAACGCGATCGAATACCGTTTACGCATTGCTATCCATCGCGAAAAAACCGTGGAATAATAAGCTTGATAAAACACTTCCGGCCTGGCTGAGAAGTTATATAAAAATACTAGGGGATATCTTGATGCTACTGGATGTCAGGACCTATGTGTGCAAGCCTGGAACCCTCAAGGCTCACTTGGACCTTTATGAAAAGCTGGGCAAGGGTCCCCAAGTGCGTCACCTCGGTATGCCTTTGCTGTATGCCGCCTGCGAGACCGGCAATCCCAATGAGTACATTCATATCTGGTGCTACAAAAATGCGGCCGATCGCGAGGAGCGTCGTGCCGGCCTTTGGGTTGACCCCGAATGGCTGAGTTATGTGAAAAAAAGCGCTGAGCTCGGCGCACTGGAAAGTCAGCAAAACAAGTTAATGAAACCCGTGGACTTTTTTCCTCTGTAAACGCAATTGGTTGCTCGGCCCGAACACAAATCACAGGAGACCCCATGAAACGTGTCTTGAAAATGCTTGCACTGAGCTTTTGTCTTTCGCATGCACTGCTGCATGCACAAGAGAGCAAGCCCTTGCGCATTGGTGTGCCCACCTCGGTTCAGTTGCAAGTGGGTCGAGATACCATCACAGCCGTCAAAATGGCGGTAGACGAGATCAACAAAAAAGGCGGTATCCTTGGACGCAAGGTCGAGTATGTGACGGCAGACGAAACCGAAAATCCCGAGACTGGCATTAGCGCCATCAAGAAACTGGTTTACGACGAAAAAGTCGATCTGCTGGTGGGTGGCTACACCAGCGGCGTGACGCTCGCACAGTTGCCGCATATTGCGGCATCAAAAACGATTTATCTGGGTGTCGGTGCAGCCTCGCCGAGCATTACGGCTAAAGTAAAAAACGAATACGATACCTACAAATACATTTTCCGTGTCGGACCGATCAATGCAACGCATCAGGCCCGAGCGCTGGTTGAATACATTTCAGGTTTCGTGATCGGCGAGCTCGGCTACAAGAAAATCGCAATCGTCGGGGAGAACGCAAAAT
>SYFN01000206.1 GCA_005800405.1 Burkholderiales bacterium | reverse complement strand
TGGCGAGCCGTACCACACCGAGTCTGTGCCCCAGACCACGCGATCCGGGCCCATGAGGTTGACCAGCTGTCCAATGAAGGCAGCGCAGAAGCGCGGATTGGTGACCGCGGTCGATGCAAAAACCGAACCCAGTTCTGCGTAGACATTTTTGACACCAAACTTTTCAGGAATGCGCGCCAGATCAGTCGACCACTCGATGTAGCCGTTTTTCTCGAACTGCGCCTCTTCCCGGTCAGGTTTTTCTGCCAGCCATGGGCGAAGTGCCGCGTGATAAATCACGAAGTTCATCCCCGGCCAGTCTTTAGCTGCTTGTCCAAGGTCATTGACGGTCGCATGTTCCCAGGTGCCGGCAAAAGCTTTTTCGTAATCAAGCGGCATCAAGCCCTTGTGAATACAGATGGTGTTGATACCCGCTTTGATGGCTTTTTCATAGAACGGATACATAAGCTTTTCATCATCGAGGCGCCACGCAAACTTCGACGGGCCAAAAGGATCACCAATGGTGTACGACTTCCAGGACACCGGACGCAGTTCCTCGATCGCACGATCAACTTCGTCCATCCAATTCGGATATTTTGGTGTAATCACCGAGTGGCCAAGCATACGGACACTGCCCGCCATCTTGTTGACGGCCCGGCAGGCATTTTGAATGGCGTCATTGGAAAGCAGCCACCAGTTCGGATCATCGAAAGGCGCACCCGAGAGCAGCGCCACCGAGGTGTCCGAATCAAGAAAAATCTCCTTGAGGTAGTTATCCATTTTGTAGCGTGCCAGCGTGGTGGGGATGTTTCCGATGTTCGGATTGACTTTGGCACCTTCAGCCCATTTGGTCAGACCCAGCAGGCCTTCTTCTTTGAAGTCATCGCGAATGAAGTGGGTCTGGTCATCGAAAATGAACTGTCCTTTGTACTTGGCCTTGCGGTCACCAGCAGCGTCGAGATTCTTAGCCTCTGACTCGTTTACTTCGAACATGTTGCCGTACACCTGATTCATGGCGATGAAGGCGGTCGCCATGCCCGAGGACGTGGCGAGGAACTCGCGACGGTTCATGTTGTGACGCTTTGCCTCCTTGTCGGCCATTTCCTTGATCAGAAATTCGACCTTCTTTTGCTTTTCCGTCTGTGGCAGTGGGTTGTATTCACCGTTCGACACCATTTGTGTCGGGATGGGAGAACGGAACGCTGCCTCGTCAGCCGGCAGGCACTCCGCAAACTCTCGTTCCGTCATCGACACACCAAATGGCCTTTGTTTGTCAGTCATTTTTTAGTCTCCTCAGATGGTTGATCCGGGCAGTGTTGCCCCTTTTTTGCGCTGCACAGCAAGCCCATATTTTTTTATTAACGGAAAATTATCTGCCTGCGGGTATCCACGCTTGTGGTTAGAGTCGGCACCAAACCGCGCTGCCAACGCATACTTTTTAACATTACACCATTTTTTAAAAATGGTGCAGTTTTCTGTCTCATTTTCGAGCGACTCAAAATTTTTTTTGATGTGTCATCTAAAGCTGACATCATAAACTTGTTTTTTTGCCATTGAATTAATGATGTGCCAAGCAAGCGATCCGTTCTCAAAAAACAAATCGCGTTTTCAAAAATAAATCACCTGTCCAAAAAGAGAACCGGTGAGGGGTTAGTGATTTTATTTTAGTGATTTGCACTTTCGCTTCATGGTAAATTGAAGCGGTCGATTGTCCGCTGAATTTTGCGGCGCGTCGGAGGAGTGTGTCCATCGCAGGGGTGCGCGGCAATCATCAAGTGATCATATTGAGCGATCTGATGCTGACCAACCGGCACGCGATGGAGGCATGTCGGAGTTACACATAATTAAAAAATAACAACCATGAATCGCCGCGTCTGCAAGGTCGTCGGTCTATTGTGGCTCTGGCTCTGGTCTTTTCTGCCTGCGGCACACGCCGGTTTATTGAACCGGCAGGACATCGACAAACTGCTCGAGGGTCAGTACATCGTTGGCGATGTTCAGTCCGACATGCCTGTCTATCCATTGTTCGCAAAGAACCCGGCCTCTGGCAATGGCAAGCCCGCGCTGCGAGGCTATGCGTTCGAATCGCTGGATTTCGAGCCTGTCCGTGGCTACAGCGGCAAACCGATTGATCTTTTGGTCGCCATGGATCTGACAGGTGCTTTTCTGGATATACGTCTGATTGAACACAAAGAGCCGTTCTTCAATAACCCAACGGGAACCGGCAAACTCGGCGTCTTCTCCGCGCAGTACATTGATCTCTCATTGCGACATAACATTCAGGTACATGATCATCTGACGCCATCGAGCCGTGATGATCAATCAGCGCATCTACAAGGAGTGAATCACGGCACCGTGACGGTAAAAGCAATTGATCGCTCCGTGGTCGCTTCCGCATCGAAGGTAGCATTGGCACGACTAGGCGCTGATGTTGCCAACAGCGCTGCTGCCAGCGCGGCACGGCGTCGCACCTCCAGCGACAGCTACGATGTACTCGACTGGGACACGCTGCGCTCGCGCCGCATGTTCAGCACAACGCAGCTGACGCGCGCCGAGCTGGAAACCGCTTTCGCCGATACGCTGTCGGCGGGCGCCGACCCACATGCAAAGACACACCCGGATGACATCGCGCTGACTCTGACGACAGCAGTGATCAGCATGCCGTCCATCGGCCGCAGTCTGCTCGACAGCGAAGGTTGGCGCTACCTCAGCACCAGCCGACGCCAATCGCATGCGCTGCTGATTATCGAGACCGGCCCGCTGGCCGGCGAAACCAGTCAGGCACTGCGGGTGAGTGATGATTTGCCGTTTGTGTTGAAGCAGCAGGGTAAAACAATCAAGTTGCAACGCATTGCCTATGACAAAGGCCTGAGGGTGCCGGGTTATCCCTCGGCGGCGCGTGCGTACTTTCTGGTGGCCGACAAGGCCACGGCGCTGGACCCCGCCGAGCCTTTCGATCTCACGTTCAGGCTTGCGCGACGCTTTGCTACCAACCAGATTCTGAATCAGGCAGAGACGCGGCATTTCGAACTGGCGCATGTCTTTTACGGCTGGCGAGCGGCAGCGCTGAATTTTCTGGCGATTCACTGGTCGGGACTGGACTGGGTCAAGGTGTGGCAATCTCGCTGGGTAGAGATCGTCGCTCTGCTCAGTGGTTTGCTGGTACTCAGCCTTGGTCTCATGGCGCAGAAGTCACTCAGCGTCAGTCGGACTCGCTTGCGCTGGTTCCGCCATGCGTATCTGGTGTTCACGCTTGGCTTTATTGGCTGGTATGCGCAGGGACAGTTGACGATACTGAACATCACGGCAGCGATTGAATCGCTGACGAATGGAGGCGATCTCAGTTTTCTGCTGAATGATCCGATGACCGTCATTCTGTGGATTTTTGTACTGGGCACTTTACTGGTGTGGGGTCGCAGCACGTTTTGTGGCTGGCTGTGTCCGTTTGGCGCTTTGCAGGAACTCATTAGTGTGCTGGCCAACAAGCTCGGCGTACACCAGCGGCGATTACGCACAGCGCTGGATGCGAAACTGAAATGGCTCAAATACGCTGTGCTGGCAACGATCATCGGCTCGCTCTTTGCAGCGCCCTCGTTTGCCGAACTAGCCGTAAAAGTCGAACCTTTTGAAACTGCCATCAGTTTTTTCTTTGTGCGCGAGTGGCCTTATATTGCATGGGCTACGCTGTGCCTCGGTATGGGTGTGCTGGTCTACCGTGGCTATTGCCGCTATATCTGTCCGCTCGGTGCAGCATTGGCGGCGGTGAATGTGCTGCAGCGCTGGTCCTGGATACCCCGCCGCACCGAATGCGGCACGCCGTGCCAGACCTGTCGCCATCGTTGCGAGTATCAGGCAATCTCGGCGCAGGGCACCGTCCAGTATAGTGAGTGCTTTCAGTGTCTGGATTGCGTTGCGATCTATCAGGATGAGCAGCACTGTCTGCCGCTGATACAACAGCACAAGCAGAACCCTGCCGTAATCCCCATACGATCGATCGAAAGAACCTGATGCACAGACGACAAATACTGCGATGGGCCGGCGGCTTGATGGGTGCCAGCGCATCGATACCTTCGCTGGTGCAAGCACAGGCAGCACATGGCGAACTGGTCTGGCGTGAACGCGCGCTGCTGGGTCTGGGCACGACGCTCTGGCTCAAAGCCGCGCATGCCAACACCGAGCGCGTGGATAGTGCGCTGGACTCAGCGGTGCGCGCGATTCGTGATGTCGAACGCCAGATGAGTCTGTTTGATTCGGCGAGTTCATTGCAGCGGCTCAATGCGCGTGGCATTCTGGCGCACCCTGAGCCCAGGCTGCTTGAGGTCCTGACCCTCTCGCGAGAGATCGCACGCCGTAGCGGCGGCAGCTTTGACGTCAGCATGCAAGCGCTGTGGCAGGTATGGGAAGCCGCCGCCCGACAGGGCGCCTTGCCCTCTGAGCGCGTTCTGAAACAAGCCCGCCAACGCGTGAACTGGCGCGCGCTGGAGATATCGCCCGACAGGCTGCGACTGAATGTACGCGGCATGCAGCTCTCGCTCAATGGCATCGCGCAGGGCTATGCGGCCGACAGCCCACGCGCGGCGCTGATGGCGCATGGCGTCGCGCATGCAATGATCGATGCCGGCGAAATCTCGCTGCTGGGCGAGGCACCGGATAAACAACCCTGGATATTTGGTATCGTAGACGCTGCGGGCAGACAGCCGGACGAGAATTCGCTCGGTGACCTTGAGGTAGTTGGCGACTTCCCCGATGGTCATGATGGCGTTGTCAGCAGCGCTAGATGGCATGGTCTTGGCCAGATTGGTGGTAGAAAACACCAGCGTAGTGCAAAATTTTCAATCTGCGGTTGAAAGATTGAAATATTGTGCGAGGGTAAAGGATCCCCTGATGAGCCTCCTAGCCAGTAGTCTGAAAAATCAAAGCGCGACGCTTAAGGAGAATAAATGGGTCTGAAGCGACTGCTTTTGAATGATTTCGCCAAAATCTTACCGATCGACGGAGGATTTTGAGTCTCGATCGATTAGCCAATTCGGATAATGACCACAAATCCGTTACAGGCGGCTTTGGCTCGACTCGAAGTCCTTCGGTACCTTTATGGTTATGATAATTAGTGATGGGGAGCGTTCAGACGAACAGAAACAAAATGACAATACCGTACCTTGTTTTTTCATGATGCAGAGAAATGGCAACGACGATTAGTCGTGATTCTATTGAGCGGGAACGAGCACGGGCCGAACTGATGGACTATTAAAAATACGGAAACTCTTGGAGAGCGGTCGTCCCATTAGTGCAAGCGAATTTCATGAAAAGTTAGAAGTATCGAGGGCTACCTTCCGCCGCGATTTGCCCATTGCCAGACCACTGGAATCAACTTTGGGAGATACTTCCAGAAAAACAAAGTGATGGTTCAAGTTGGGTCCCAGCACTCCCATTAATCTTGGCAGCCTGGTGGTGTTCGTCCCCGACGGCTAAAGCAGCTCGCCTACAGGAACATCTTGAGTGGGCGGACAAACATAATGCAGTGGATCGAATATCAGAATTTTTATTTGCTTTACCTGAAAGTGCTTGGTTTCATGTAAACGATTAGCTAGTACCTTACTAAACACACGTCGAACTGCAAAGTATGAGGTTCCTGTGAGTGGCGGCGAATTGGATACCAGTGTGGCGGATTAAAAGGGAGCCAGTCGATTGCTTAAAAAGGGCTTTTAGGAGCCCGACTTGGTTTGCAGCAATTACCCTATTTGCCTGTGCC
>SYFN01000205.1 GCA_005800405.1 Burkholderiales bacterium | reverse complement strand
GCGTGCTGAGGCCGATGTCGAGCAGATAGTGATGCGAATTACCCGTGATGAGGCACGCTTAAATGGGGGTTCTGCATCACCAAAAGAGCTTGAGCAGTTACAACACGAAGTTGGAACGTTAGGGGTTCGCAGAGCAGAGCTACACCTCACGCGCCAGCGCACGACTCATCCCGGCCACCCCAGCTTTTGCAGCAGCATAGTTCATTTGACCCGGGTTGCCGGCAGAGCCAACGACGGAGGTGATATTGATGAGACGACCGTGCTTGGCTTTCATCATGCCGCGCAAGACGGCTCGCGATAAACGTCCGACGGCAGTCAGGTTTTTTGAAATCACGGCATCCCACTCCGCATCTTTCATGCGCACGGCGAGCTGATCCTGCGTGATGCCGGCGTTATTGACCATTATGCTGATACCGCCCAGATCCTTCGCCAATGTGTCGACCAGCTGTAGCGAGGCTTCTGCGTCATTTACGTCGAGTACCACACCATGACCGGCCTCGGGCCGTATGGTTTTCAGATAATCCGAAATAGCGGCTGCACCGGGAGCCGAGGTTGCCGTGCCCACGACAGTCGCACCGCGTTGAGCGAGCTCCATCGCAATCGCGCGGCCAATACCGCGTGATGCGCCGGTCACCAGCGCCACTTGTTTATCGAGCGATGATTGATTCGTTGTCACTTGCACGTCTCCAAAAGCGACTCCATGGATGCCTGATCGACGATGGCATCGGCTGTCAATGTATTGTCAATACGTTTAGCAAGACCAGTCAGAACTTTGCCAGGCCCGCACTCAATCAATTGCGTGATCCCCAGCGCGGCCATTTTCTGCACACTTTCTACCCAACGAACCGGACTGGCTACTTGACGCACCAATGCATCCCGGATGGCGGCTGAATCCGCAACAATAGCAACATCGACGTTATTAATCAGTCGAATGTGCGGCGCCGAAAATTCAACATTCGCCAGATAATCGCGCAGGCGATACGAGGCCGGTTTGAGCAGCGACGAATGAAAGGGCGCGGAAACGGGCAATGGCAGCGCACGTTTGGCGCCTTTGGCTTTGGCTGCCTCGCACGCACGTTCAACTGCTGCCTTGTGCCCGGCGATCACAATCTGTGCTGGCGCATTGAAATTGACCGGCTCGACGATTTCACCCTGAGAGGCTTCAGCGCAGGCAGCTCGGACATCGTCGTCCGACAAGCCGAGAATCGCTGCCATTCCACCCTGACCGACAGGAACGGCTTCTTGCATCGCCTGCGCGCGGAAACGAACCATGGGCACCGCATCCTTGAATTGGATAACACCGGCGGCGACCAGCGCGGAATACTCGCCGAGGCTATGGCCAGCCACCAGTTGGAGCGGCTTGCCGCCAGCCGCCAGCCAGGCCCGATAAAAAGCGACTGCACAAGCCAGCATGACAGGTTGCGTATTGGTAGTGAGATCCAGCGCTTCTTTTGGGCCTTCAGCGATCAGTTTTGCCAGATCAAATTGCAACGCGTCAGAAGCTTCTGCGATGGTATCGCGCACTGCCACGTTGTTGGCAAAACCATTGAGCATGCCAATCGCTTGTGAGCCCTGCCCGGGAAATACGAAAGCAAATGAAGTCATGATAGAAAAATGTCAGATACGTGCTAAAACGGCGCCCCAGGTAAAACCGCCACCGACGGCTTCGAGCATGATGTGCTGGCCGGTCTTGATGCGGCCATCGCGCATGGCGACATCCAATGCCAGCGGGATTGATGCAGCAGAAGTGTTGCCATGCTGATCTACCGTGACCACCATTTTTTCCATGGGCAGGCCGAGCTTCCTGGCTGTGCCCTGCATAATGCGTATATTAGCTTGATGTGGAATCAGCCAGTCAATCTGCGAGGCGTCCATACCAGCGATCTGTAGTACTTCGTTTGCCACTTTCTCGAGGACCGATACCGCTAGTTTGAACACGGCCTGCCCATCCATGTAAAGGAAGGCACTCCCAGCAATCACACCACCCTGAGCAGCACCCGGTACACACAAAATATCAGCGTGCCGGCCATCGGCATGCAAACGCGTGGCAAGTACACCCGGCTCATCAGAGGCAGAGAGCACAACAGCCCCGGCACCATCACCAAACAAGACGCACGTGGTTCGATCATTGAAATCAAGAATACGCGAGAATATTTCAGACCCGATCACCAGCACGCGCTTGTGCATACCGCAGCGGATGAAATTATCAGCCACCGACATCGCATAAATAAAACCGCTGCAGACTGCTTGCACATCGAGTGCTGCGCAGTCATTGGTAATGCCAAGCTTGCGCTGCACGACGCACGCCGTGCTGGGAAAACCACCGAGATAATCCGGGGTGGAGGTGGCGACAATGATGAGGTCGATATCATCGGGCGCAAGACCGGCCATCTCGAGTGCCTGATGCGCTGCCGTCGTGCCCAGATCACTCGAGAGCACGCCATCATCCGCAAAGTGCCGGGCATAGATACCGCTGCGAGAGACGATCCATTCGTCCGAAGTATCAAGACCTCTGGCAGCCAGAAGTGCCGTCATGTCTTGATTGCTCACGCGCCTTGGCGGCAGACAACTGCCTGTGCCTACAATTCGAGTGTATTTACTCATGCCGTTTTCTGTTGATTGATCTCTCGAGAGTTTTCTTGCTGAGGCATCAGTTCGGCAATCGAGGTTTCGATACGCGATAGCACATCGTGTCGGGCTGCCTCATAAGCACGTCGTATCGCCCATTCGAAGCCGTACGCATTTTCGCCACCGTGGCTTTTGAATACCAGACCGCGCAAGCCGAGTAAGCTAGCCCCATTGTAGCGGGAGGGATTGAGACGCTGTGAAATTCGTTTAAGTGCCTGCCGAGCGATGAGTGCACCCAACATATTAATCCAACCCTTGCGCATTTCGCTGACCATGACACCTTTGATCAGGCGACCCAGACCCTCAGCGGCTTTTAGAGTGACATTACCCACAAAGCCATCGCAGACAACAATATCGGTGGTACCTTCAAAAATATCATTACCTTCGACATTGCCATAAAAATTGATCAGGCCTTTTTCATGGTCCGCGCGCAACAGCTCGGCAGTTTGCTTGACGAGTTCATTGCCTTTGATATCTTCTTCACCGACATTTAGAAGACCGACGGTGGGCCTTGCGTGACCTTCGACAGCAGAGACGAGCGCAGAGCCCATCAGCGCAAACTGATGAAGATGAACGGGCTCGCAGTCCACATTGGCGCCCAAATCGAGTACGTAGGTAGGGCCGTCTTTCTGATTGGGGAGTATCGTGCAGATGGCGGGGCGGTCTACACCCGCAAGGGTTTTCAGTACATAGCGAGAGACCGCCATCAACGCCCCGGTATTACCCGCCGATACGCAGGCTTGCGCTGCGCCTTCTTTCACCATGGTGACGGCTACTCGCATCGAGGAATCTTTTTTTCGGCGCAGTGCGACCTCAAGCGAGTCGTTCATTTCCACAACTTCTTCAGCGTGCACCACCGATAGCCTTGGGTGATTGGCAGCGCCTAGCTTCTCGAGCTCGGCGCGCACCAAGAATTCGCGCCCCACCAAAACCATGTCGGCGTCGGGCACGCTGTTGGCAAACGCGAGTGCAGCGGGAACCGTGACTTTCGGGCCGTGATCACCACCCATGCAGTCAATGGAAATTCGTATCGTCATAACCCGGCGCGCGATTGGCTTACCGGATTCGGGTGCGAGTCACTCATTCGAGGACCTGACCTTGTCGGTGGACTCACACATGAAAAAACGGCGCGAAGCAGATTCAGAGCGTGTATCAATGTGCTGCTGGTCGCGTCGCGCTGGTTTTTATGGTTGCCGCGAGGGCAAGTTACTCGTCGTTCTTGGTTTTCAAGACTTTGCGGCCGCGATAAAAGCCATTCGGGCTGATGTGATGACGCAGATGCGTTTCACCCGTGATTGATTCAACGGCCAGTGGTGGCGATGTCACAAAATCATGCGAACGATGCATGCCGCGCTTGGACGGGGTTTTCTTGTTTTGTTGGACAGCCATGGCCTACTCCTGATTCGGTAAATTCGAAATTTTAACATAGGGTAAGTCGGTTCCTGCCATATAGCCAAACCGACAATACTGCACCTATGTGAGCTTTTTCAATACTGCAAAGGGCGATTCGGCCTTTTCCGCGCTGGACGTTGGCACGTCGCCCGGACATTGCTCATGTCGTGGCGACAAGGGCAGGGCCAGTAGTGCCTCATCCTCGACCAGCGCCATCAGGCCCTGAGATGTCGATCCGACAATAACATCCAGGCTCTCATCATCAAGACGCGCTTCAATATCGTCAGCGTCCGCCTCATCTTTTGCCAGCACCAGCGTTGATGCAGACACCATCTGGTGCGCCATCGGAGACAAGCAACGCTGACAGACCAACTGAATCTGACCACTGACGTTCAGCAGAAGCTGGGGAACACCCGCTGCATGCCTGCCCCCGGCAATCGACCACGCCAGCGTGCCGGCCGAACTGGCCAGCTCAGCCGAGAGCCTTGCAAATTCGGCAACCGGCACTTGTCCGGATGACTGCTGCTGCTGTTTGCAGAACTTGAAGTTGTCGACGATCTTGGCGCTCATTGCGGCGGAGTACTTCGGAAAGCCGTCTATAATAGCAGCGTTTGTTCCAGATTCCCATAGTGGGCTGGCCGATTTATTACCCTCTCCCGCGCATTTGTCCGCAATGCCATCCCAGCCCCCTCCCCGACTGATTCTGGCCTCCGGGTCTGCTTATCGGCGCGAGTTGTTGGCACGCCTGCGGCTGCCCTTTGAAGTGATCCCACCCAATCTGGACGAGACACCCATCGCTGGCGAAACGCCCCCGGATACCGCGCTGCGACTCTCTCAAGCCAAAGCCGAGGCGATAGCCAATCAAGTCGGCCCGGCGCTGGTGATTGGCTCTGATCAGGTGGCGACTCTGGAGGGCGAACATATCGGTAAACCGGGAAACCACGAGCGTGCTCTTGAGCAACTGAAAAAAATGCGTGGCCAGGAGGTGATTTTTCACACCGCGCTCTGCTTGCTCGACTGCCGGCACGGCGCGGAGCAACGCTTGCAATTGGCGAATATCCAAACGCTCGTTCGTTTGCGTGACTTGCCTGAACACGAGCTCGATGCTTACCTGAGAATCGAGCAGCCTTATGACTGTGCTGGCAGCGCAAAAAACGAAGGCCTAGGCATAGCAATCATCGAGCGTATCGACAACCACGATCCGACCGCGTTAACGGGATTGCCGCTGATCGAACTGACCACCATGTTGCGACGCGCTGGTGTCGCTTTTTTTGGTGGCTGATCCAGTGAAAAGTACACTTTTTCTCGTCCCAAATAGCTTGGGTGCAGGCGCCCTCGATCAGGTGCTGACCGCCGATGTACGAGCCATCACGGCCAATCTGGATTACTTCATCGCAGAAAACGCAAAAACGGCGCGCGCTTTTCTGAATCAGGTCGCCCTGACTCATCCGCTGCGTGTGCGTCTGCAGGATATCGACATACGCGAATTGAATGTAAAAACACCGCGATCGGCACTGCCTGATCTCCTGGCGCCTTTGCTTGGGGGGCGCAATGGCGGAATGGTGTCGGAGGCTGGCGTGCCCGCCGTCGCTGATCCCGGCGCAGATCTGATCCGACTAGCTCACGAAAGCGGCATCCGCATTCGTCCATTGGTGGGTCCTTCGTCCATTCTGCTGGCCTTGATGAGCAGCGGCCTGAGCGGACAGAATTTTGCATTAAATGGATATCTACCCACCGATGCCACCGAGCGTGCCAACCGCATTCGCCAGCTCGAGCAGCGCTCGAAACAGGAGCAGCAAACGCAAATTTTTATCGAGACGCCGTACCGCAATGAAGCTTTACTGCAGGCGTTGAGCACGCATTGTCAACCAGGCACGCACATCTGTATCGCAACTCATCTCACGCTTGAGGACGAATCCATTCAACGCATGTCTGCACAATCATGGAAGCGCGAGATTACAGAAAACCGCATGCCGGATTTCCGCAAGAAACCGACTGTGTTTCTGATGCTCGCCCCCTGAAACTTAACGAGCGTGCGACGACTCAGCGCACTTTGAGGGCTTCGATTGCTAACACTTTTGCCGCAGATTCACCCACTGCAGCCCCGAATTTTTTCAAGACGCGATCGGACAAACCCTCGCGAACGGTGTAGTCGATGATGTCCTCGGCCTTGAGCACATCACGAGCGACACTGTTTACGGAACCCAGACCATCCGCCAGTCCGAGCGTGATCGCATGGCTGCCCGTCCAAAACAAGCCAGAGAAAATTTCGGGTGACTCTTTAAGTCGCTTGCCACGACCCGTGCGCACTGCGCGAATGAACTGCTGATGAATCTCCTTTAACATCGTCTGCGTAAACTCTTTGTGTTTGGGATTTTCAGCAGAGAACGGATCGAGCAACGCCTTGTTTTCACCCGCCGTCATCAACCTGCGCTCTATACCCAGCTTGTCCATCAATCCCTTGAAGCCAAAACTGCTCATCAGCACGCCAATCGATCCGACGATACTCGCCTCACTAACATAGATTTTGTCAGCCGCCGCTGCAATGTAATAGCAGCCGGACGCACACATATCCTCAACCACGACATACACTGGCTTTTTGGGATAGATTTCTTTGAGGCGCGTAATCTCGTCGTTGACGATGGCAGACTGAACAGGACTTCCGCCAGGACTGTTCATGCGAAGGATCACACCGACCGACCCGGGATCATTAAAGGCCTCGTTAAGCGCGGGCAGTATCAAATTGACCGATGCGCTGGCACTGCTCGAATCAATTTCGCCCTCAATCTCGACCAATGCGGTGTGCCGCGCGCTATCCTGCTTAGAAGCCCCCTTGAAATCAAACGCTGCCCAAACGGCAAAAATGGCAACGCCAACACCCACGAAACGGAAGATATTCCGCCAGCGCCGGCTGATGCGTTGCTCTTTCAGGATTTCCTGAGCGAGCTTTTCGAGCGCGACGTATTGGGGTGGCACTGGAGGCTGGGGCGCGGGCTCAGTACCGCTGTCAGTGGTGGGATCGTTCATTGCACGTTCTTTTCGTTGATTGGTTTAATTAAGTAGGAGTTACAATCAATTTTTATCGTTGACTCAAGTGGCTGGTTTGAGGCACGCATTGCACTTACACTGTCATCCGGCAACCAGAAAATCTGATTGTCTCGCTCAATCACTTGCAGTGACTGAAGTCTGCCGCCACGACAAGGACCGCCGGCGCATTGGCCTGTGTCCGGTTCGTACAGAGCACCATGCGTCGCACACATCAGGTAAAGACCGCTGGACTCGAAAAACTCGCCTTCTGTCCAGTCCAGCTCCATCGGTACGTGCGCACAACGGTTCAGATAAGCATACGGCTGCTGACCGTAACGCACCACAAATGCGGTCGCATCTTCGCCATAGGCTGTCACCGGAAAGCGTACGCCCTTACCACCGTCTTTGAGCGCATCAGCCATGCAAATGAAAATTTCCGTGCTCACGCATGCTCCGTCAACCATGCATGAAGCAATGTTACCGAATCCGCGCCGAACAGCGGGCTGAGGGCCTCAAGCTCATGCGCAGGATGCGCGCCATAGTGAACACCAATGGCGGCGGCGCCTGCGTTACTCGCCATTCGAAGATCGTGCGTGGTGTCGCCAATCATGACGGTGCGCTTCATGTCTTGTCCGAGCTCGCGGGTGATTTCCTGGAGCATGGCCGGATGCGGCTTGGAGAAAGTCTCGTCAGCGCAGCGGGTCGCGTCAAACAGCGCCATCAACCCCGCCGTGTTGAGTGCTCGATTGAGTCCCACTCGACTCTTGCCGGTTGCCACCGCCAGAAAATACCCCTGCGCCGACAAATCCAGCAGCATTTCGCGCGCGCCATCAAACAGGGTCAGACTTTTATCCTGCGAAAGGTAGTGGTAACGATAGCGCTCCACCACACGCGGATAGGATTTGGGATCCAGACCCGGCAAAACGACCTGCATCGCATCTTCCAGCCCAAGACCGATCACATAAGAGGCGGCACGGTGATCGGGTACGGCAAGCGCAAGATCCCGCGCAGCCGCCTGGATGCTGGCAACAATGGTCGCTGTGCTGTCCATGAGAGTACCGTCCCAGTCGAATACGATCAGGTTAAATTGTTTTCTGGGCATCGGAGGAAGTTCGGAGGAGATTATGGTGTTCGGTACAGGTGTAAGGAATACAAAAATGCGTGCCACGCGTCATCGTATCGGTTCAGCTCCGACGGCGCCATCAATTCCTAGACCCTTGAGAAATTGTTGACATTCTGGGGGCAAGCTCGACTCAAGAGCGATGGCAGCGCCGGTGGCGGGGTGCTCGAATTTCAGCCGGAATGCGTGCAGGAACATGCGTTTCAATGCCGGCCTTCCCGGTTCTGCTTTATGCAACTGCCGATTAAGACCAAAATCGCCATACTTGTCGTCGCCGGCAATCGGAAAACCCGACGAAGCCAGATGCACGCGGATTTGATGCGTACGGCCGGTTTTCAGCTCGGCTTCAAGCAAGGCAAAGCCCGCAAACTGGCGCATCAGGTTGAAGATAGTGTGCGAGGGCATGCCGTCGGACTGAACTCGAACACGGCGCTCCCCGTCAGGGGTGCTGTATTTGTGCAGAGGCAGGCGCACATGCTGGCGGCGGTTGGGCCAAACACCACTGACCATGGCCAGATAGCGCTTGTCCAGCAAACCGGCACGAATCTGCTCATGCACAGACGTCAGCGCACTGCGTTTTTTTGCCAGCATGAGGATGCCCGAGGTTTCGCGGTCCAGCCGGTGAACCAGTTCCAAAAACGGGGCATCCGGACGAGCGGCGCGCAGCTGCTCTATCACCCCGTAACTCACGCCCGAGCCGCCATGCACAGCAACACCGGCTGGCTTGTCGATGACTAGCAATTGACTGTCTTCAAAAAGAATGGCGAACTCAGCACCGGGAACATGCACTGTGCTCCGCTCCGCAAGCCGCATGGGCGGGACGCGGACCGTATCCCCCTCGACCAGCCGATAGGTCTGCGCTATGCGTCCTTTGTTAACCCGGACCTGCCCGGATCGCAGCACCTGATAGACATGGCTTTTAGGAACCCCTTTACAAATCCTTAGCAAGAAGTTATCGATACGCTGCCCGGCATCGTCAGGCCCTATGGTAAGCCACCGTACGCTCAGGCCCTCGGTGGGTCGTGCGTGACTGGAATCGGTGTGGGCGGCAGCCGTCAATTCCGCTCTCCGCCCGAGATGCTCAGCCCAGGTTCGGGGAACCCGGCTGAAAGACACGGGGAAGGCAGAGATCCGCACCAGCCGGCCCCGGTCATGTTTTGCCTCATGCAAACCTTCCCTAAGTCCTTCATTTTGAATATATAATCAGATTACCGACATAAATTGCTGAATGTGCTTCAACAAAAAAAGCCATTCTACACAGGGGCGTCTCCATCGGCCTCGCCCGTTGTGCAAATTCGATGGAAGAGCTGTGTATGCATCATGCCTGCGCCGTCAGGGTCGCACCCGAGATGTGATCGGACAGTGCGCTGGGATGATGGAACAGTAAGCCTGAAATGTAAGGATTAGTCTGGCAAGCCGCTCATGGTCGAGAGGCTCGCTGGCAGATGTAACTGATTTTTTTGCCCGACTTGCCCATAAACAGATTCGAACGACCGATGACTGAATTTAACGCTCACAAGATCAGCAAGCAGCCCACTGCGGCAGGGTTGCGTGTGTGTGCAGATTCGATCCCGGCAAACTCGATCGTTTAAGGCAATCAGCAAGCCACCAGTTTCATCCGCGCCCTGTGAGTGCGTGCGTTGCCAGTTGCGCGCGCCGCTCACCTCACGGCAATACTCCTCCCCCAGGCTTACGTTCTCCGCATATATCCTGTGACTTTGCCGCGCAACGAGGCGTTTTCCGCCACGCGCTGCAAACATCGGCCCTGACCGGCCGCGGAGCCATAAAATGAAACGCATGCTGTTCAATGCCACGCAACAGGAAGAATTGCGCGTGGCCATCGTC
>SYFN01000016.1 GCA_005800405.1 Burkholderiales bacterium | reverse complement strand
GGTGGGCGCTTTTTTGTTTGGAGTGTGGTTTTGCTGGATATTCAATAACCGTGAAACAGGAAATCCAGCGCCGCTGTTATCTGTGCCTGCTGAGTTGCCAATGAGCTTACGGGCTTTTTTAACGTGCTTACCGGTACGGCACCCATTTTAGGTGTCTCCAGCAGGTAGTCGTGATCTTTGATGGTGAATACGGGCGTCAGATGTGACGACAATTTGACCTTGGGAAAGTGCTTGAGGCTTCTTAGAGGAACCACCATTCGGCTCTCGAGACCGTCGAGAAGATTGCTTTGCACATCAAGCGGGTAGGGCGTTGTGTCGGACTTGCTAGCGGGGTTGGCATAGACATCGAAACGCACCATCAGAAGCTTTTCCACTCGTCTAGCGGCAAGCCTTCAGCGTCAACCGTGGCATTGTAGGCGGCGATAAAATCTGCGTGTTCCTCCCGCCATTTGTGTTCTTGTTCAAGCCGCACTACCTTGCGGAGGTGCTTGTCACACACTTGAGATATGTTGATGTCCAGTTGCCTGGCGGCCTCCAGCACGTCGGTACTCAGGCTGAGGTTGATCACGCGCTTGCCCGGCTGGTCGGGGTGGGGCCGTCGAGTGGTGCGTGAAGTGGACATTGGATTTCTATGCGCATGTCATAGTGCGCATAATTTACCTTGTATTTTCTGGGTAAGTCGAGGCCGGGATGCGGCACAGGCGGACACAATCTCCAGCTCAGCATCGACGATGGCCAGCGCTGACCATCGCCCGCTTCAATCTGCCGCAACACCGTGATCCCGGTAAGCTGGAAGATGATGAAATTGGCTTTCACCGGACGCCTTGCATGTCACTCGAACCCCCGTTGCTGTTTGCGCTGCGAGGCAGCGAGCCGCTGGGGGCGAAGATCGCGCAGCATCTGAGCCTCCCGCTGGCTGCGCATGAAGAGCGCGAATTCGACGATGGCGAGCACAAAGCGCGGCCTTTGGAAAATGTACGCGGGCGTTGTTGTTATGCGCTGCATGGCGATGCATCGAGCAGTGCCAATGACAAGCTCAATCGTCTGTTGTTTTTCATCGTTACCCTCAAGGACGCATCAGCGGCTCGAGTGATCGCAGTGGTGCCTTACCTGGCGTATGCACGCAAGGACCGCAAGACCAAGCCACGTGATCCGGTCACGATGCGCTATGTTGCACAGCTGTTCGAGGCAGTGGGTACCGATACCTTGCTGGCGCTGGAGGTGCATAACCCGGCGGCATTTCAGAATGTCTTTCGTTGTCCTACGGAGCAGCTGGACAGTGCGGGGCTGTTTGCACGACATATCGCAGGCAAGCTCGGCCCCGGGGAGGTAGCGGTCGTGTCGCCGGATGCGGGTGGCGTGAAACGCGCTGCCTTGTTTCGTGAGCGGCTGTCACAAGCACTGGGGCGGCCGGTGAACATGGGCTTTGTAGAGAAATATCGCAGTGCCGGGTTGCTGAGTGGCGAGCTGCTGGTGGGGGAAGTTGCGGGACGTCAGGTGCTGCTGTTTGATGACTTGATCAGCAGTGGCCAGACACTGGTGCGTGCCGCGACCGCCTGTGGCGCTCGGGGTGCTGCCAGCATATGGGCAGCTGCGGCCCATGGACTATGTAATACCGACGCGTTGCAGCGGCTGGGTGCGGGTCCGATTGATCGGATTTTCGTCAGCGACAGCGTTAACGTTGTGGGGATAGTGGGCACCCCCCCTGAGACTAGGCTTGAAGTGGTGAGTTGCGCCACATTGCTAGGTGAGGCTATCCGTCGCGCTCATGAAGGTGGATCTATCGTTGCGCTGATGCAGTCCTGATGTTGCTGCGCGAGTGCCAGCCAGTGCATCGTGCGTTGTGTCCACAGGGCCGGTTGCGTGCATGCGATGTCATCCAAGTGGCGTATCGCGATACGTGCGCGTACACCGGCGCGCAGCGACTGATAGAAATGCACCAGCGCAGCGGGTGGCTCATCTTGTGACTGTGCGAAATAAGTTTGTAGCAGCACACCGGCTAATGCAGGTGCTTGCAACCGTTCGCAGTCCAGCGCCAGAAAGGCGATTTCATCAGCCCCGTCGAGCGTGCGCAGTTCGCGAGAAAACTCAAGACAATCAATCACCGTGATGTCTCCGGCGATACAGATATGCTCTGCACGCAGGTCGCCATGGCCTTCGACGATATGTCCCTCGCGGATGCGCGCGGCAAACCAGTCAGCCTGCGATTGCAGGATCGCGCGCTGTGCATCACACAGCGTGCGCACCTTGTCTAAAGGCAGGGATTGCGCGTGTCTAAGCAGTACGTGCTCATTGCGATTGATTTCGGATTCAATTGATGCGCGCCACGCATCCGGATCCGGCCGCAGCCTCGGCAGGTGTCGATGAAAATCAGCGATATACGTTGCCAAGCGCTGCATGACAACGGCATCGGCAGCATGGTGTGTCAGTGCATGGGCCATCATACCGGTCTCGGGCAAGCGTCGCATCTGTATCAGACAATCGATGCGTTGCTGTGAAGCGCCGAAGCACAGCTTGCCGCTGGCATCACGCGAGAGCGTCTCCACACTCAGGTACACCGCCGGTGCGAGACGACGGTTCAGTCGCAACTCTTCGTGGCAGTAAAAGCAGCGCGCATCGACATCGCGACCTCTGACAGATCATAAAGAATATTGTTGAGCAGGATCTGCACTGGCTTCATCGGTAGGAAGGGCAGAAACAGCGCAGCACCCGCCATGCTGAACATATTGACGAAGTTCGAGTTGGTACCCATCATCAGGTATTTCATGACATTGCCAACGGTGCGACGACCTTCGAGTACGGCTAGCTTGAGTACCATGAGATCTTTCTGCAACAAGATCATGTCGGCAGCGGCTTTGGCGATGTCCACGGCGCTCTCGACCGAGAGTCCGACATCGGCGGCTTGCAGTGATGGGGCGTCGTTGACACCGTCACCTAGGGAAGCGCTGAACAAATCCCTTTTACAAGGAACTTTACTCAGCAATTTTTGAACTGCCTAATTTTTGGGCAATTATTTTAAAAGTTTGTTAAAAACGCTGCGAATTTATCCG
>SYFN01000015.1 GCA_005800405.1 Burkholderiales bacterium | reverse complement strand
GCATCAACTTTATGCCGATGATGTGCTTCGATGATTTCGATGTCGTAGCCGTGAGAAAAACTTTTTGCCGCCAGCTCCAGCAGTTTTATAGTGACATTGACGCCAACACTCATGTTGGGCGCGAAGACAATGGCTGTTTTTTTTGCGGCATCGGCAATGGCGGCTTTACCAGCCTCATCAAAACCGGTAGTACCTATGATCATCTTGATCCCGCGCTCAGCGCAGTAAGCCAGATGATGCAGCGTGCCCTCCGGCCGCGTGAAGTCGATCAGGTAATTCGCATTGGCAAGTCCGCGGTCCAGTTCGGCTTCGATCAGGACCCCCGAGGCATGTCCCAGAAACGATGTTGCATCAGTGCCTACACAGGTGGCGCCGGGTATATCGAGCGCACCGGCGAGCTCGGCGTCAGCATCGGCTGCGATGGCCTCGATCAGCATTCGACCCATGCGGCCGGATGCGCCAGCCACGGCGATTTTCATAGCATTCATCAGACGAAGAGCTTGAGAGCTTGTTATTTATTTTGTGGTGCCGCAATGCGAAGTAGATAATCATTTTCTTCGGGCAGATCACCACCTTCGAAATGAGAAACGCGGCCTTCTTTGAAAAACACGACGACCCGACTACTCGTAATTTCACCAGTACCTTTGCGGATACGGAATGGATAGTCCCAACGTGTTTCATGAAACACGTCGGTGAGCAGCGGTGTACCGAGCACGAAACGAACTTGTTCGGGCGTCATGCCCACCCTCAGTTGTGCGACCATCTCCTTGGAGATGAAGTTACCCTGCTGAATATCGGGGCGGTAGATAGGCACTACGCCGAACAATTTTGATTTTTGCACCGTCTGGACGATACCGTTCCCGTTGGCTGCGGTTTCGACTGACCCAGGCTTGCTGGAGAACAGTTTGCTCGCAGTCGAGCATCCATTCAGGCTTGCGGTGGCGAGCGCGATCAGGAATACGCTTTTGATTGGATGTGCGAACGACAGAATCATGGTGTTCAGTAGGTGAATTGAGCACACTGGCCAAAAAGCTATATGATAAAGCAGTTGACCTTACCTGAAGCGAAATCATGCCGACTAACCCTGCCGACCTGAAGTCCAGTGGATTGAAGGCCACGCTGCCCCGACTGAAAATTCTTGAAATCTTCCAGGGCAGCGCCGTGCGTCACCTCTCCGCCGAGGATGTCTACAAGCTGCTGCTGGCTGAAAATCTTGATGTCGGTCTGGCAACCGTCTACCGGGTCCTCACCCAATTCGAGCAGGCCGGACTCCTCAGCCGAAACCATTTCGAGTCAGGCAAGGCAGTCTTCGAACTCAACGAGGGCTCGCATCATGATCATTTGGTTTGCCTCGATTGCGGGCTGGTGGAAGAGTTTTTTGATGATGAAATTGAAAAACGTCAGCACCGTATCGCCGAGGAGCGAGGGTTCAAGCTTTCCGAGCATGCGCTTGCCCTGTACGGTAATTGTGTGAAAGACAACTGTCCGCACCGCTCCTGATGTGCGTGGCGGCTCTGCTCAGGGGTGTGAGAGGGCGTTTGATAAGAGCCTTGCCGTGATGTCGACAATCGGAATCACCCGTTCATAGGCCATGCGAGTGGGGCCTATCACGCCGAGGGTTCCAACAATCTTGCCATTTGCTTCATAGGGCGCGGTCACCACGCTCATGGCTTCAAGTGGCATCAGTTGTGACTCGCCACCTATGAAAATCTGCACGCCGGTGGCCTTACTGGATACGTCGAGCAGGGCTGTGAGCGTCGTTTTCTGCTCGAAGATATGAAAGAGTTCGCGCAGTGAACTCATGTTCGACGACAGATCTTCAATCGACAGCAGGTTGCGCTCTCCGGAAATAACGATATCTTCCCCGCTACTGGTCATGGCATCGCTACCAGCCTCGACGGCGGCCTGCATCAGACTGGTCATGTCGTTTTGAAGCTGTTTGAGTTCTTCTTTCAGTTGTATACGCACATCATCGAAGGAGAGCCCTGCATAGTGCTGGTTGATGTAATTGGCAGCCTGCACCAGCTGCGCAGGTGTGTAATCTATGTCGGTCAGCATCAACCGGTTTTGCACGTCGCCATCTGGCGCGACGATGACGAGCAAAATACGCTTTTCAGAGAGTCTCAGGAATTCGATCTGCTGGAAGTGCATTTCCCGTCGGGGTGTCAGTACCACGCCGGCAAACTGAGATAGCGATGACAATACCTGCGCGGCACTTGCGATGATTTTTTGTGAGGACACGCCCGACTGAAATCGCGATTCGACCGAGCTTTCATCAATGCTTTGTACGGTGAGCAGACTGTTCACAAACAGACGGTAGCCGCGCGGCGTAGGCACTCTGCCTGCCGAGGTGTGGGGACTGGCTACGAGGCCTAGCTCCTCTAGGTCGGACATGATGTTGCGTATCGTCGCAGGCGAGAGATCCAGCCCGGAAATTTTTGCCAGCGAGCGTGAGCCGACAGGTTGACCATCAGCTATGTAGCGTTCAACCAGTGCTTTTAGCAGTGTTTGTGCGCGAATATCGAGTTGCATACGGTCTATTCTAGCGATAGTGAGCGTCGTCTGCCAGCAATCTTAGAGTCTCTATCAAAACGACGCTGCCAGCATTGAGGTCGCCTTGCAGTGCGTCGGTAGTCTCTGCGGCGCCCCCGCCTTGCCAGCGACCGCGCCGCTTCGCCACGCTCATTTTGATACAGACCCTAATCATTCGTGCTGCGCAGATGCAGCCACTGTTCAAGTTCGTGTAGCGATACGAGCGTGGCATCCGGCTCTATGTGTGACTGTTCCGCCGGTTTTGCTGCCCCATATCGGTTCAGCCAGAGGCCTTTGAGTCCTGCCTTTTGCGCACCCTCGACGTCGAGTCGCAAATCGTCGCCCACGTACGCGACCTGTGACAGCGGGAGTGCGAGTGCCTCACAGGCGGCTCGAAACACCGCAGGATCTGGCTTCGCGCGGCCAATTTCATGCGCGGCGAGCGATACGCTGAAGTGGTGGTCCAGGCCGATCTGTCGCAAGTCGGCTGCCCCATTGGTGAGCGAGCCTAGGGTAATCCGCTCAGCCAACCTAGGCAGACACTCGAGGACATCCTCGAATAGCGTGACCTGGTTGCGTGCAGTCGTAAATACGTCCATGGCCTCTGTAATGCGCGTTGTATCTGCGTCGCATGCCGCAAAGGCCTCATGCAGCGCTGCATGACGCAGCGCCCAGAGATCAACCCGAAACCCGGGGTTTGCGGCCATCAGTTCACCACGACGTGCGCGCATCGCTGCAATCGTGTACCGCTCCGTGACCAGTGGGACCTGCCCACTAAGCCATTCAAACAGCAGTGCCTCGGCGCGTTCAATCACCGGGGTAATTGGCCACAGTGTGTCATCGAGATCAAACAGTAAAGCGCGTATCGGTTCGTTTGCGGGGGCGTTCATGGCGGTGTCTGGTGATTCAGTCGGGGCGCCAATTATGGTCTAATCCCGTGCATGTCGAATTCCAGCCCCAACATACCCGGTCGATTTCACACGATTGCGATCATCGGTAAACATGGCGAGTCCAGCAGCATGGGCTCCGTACTCGAGCTGGCCGGTTTTCTGGAAGATCGCGGGCATCGGGTTGTATTTGAAGATGAGACCGCGCGTGACATTCAGCGTCCGGAAGCTTTGTCCGTTACGCCGGAGCAGATTGGCAAGCGCGCCGATCTCGCCATTGTGGTCGGCGGCGACGGCACGATGCTGGGCATTGCGCGTCAGCTCGCTTCTTATGGTGTGCCGCTGATAGGCGTGAACCAGGGTCGTTTGGGTTTCATGACCGACATTGCATCCGAACACATGCTCTCCGTGTTGGGCGATATTCTGGACGGCAAGCTCGCGTCCGAGCGGCGCACATTGCTTGAGGGTGTGGTGGTGCGCGACAGTCAGGCAATCTTTCATGGTCTGGCGTTCAACGACGTGGTGGTCTCGCGTGGTGCGGGTGCGGGCATGGTTGAGCTGCGTGTCGAAGTCGACGGCCATTTCATGTACAACCAGCGCTCTGATGGTCTGATTGTTTCCACACCGACGGGCTCTACCGCCTATGCATTGGCAGCGGGCGGGCCGATACTTCAGCCCGAGCTCGGTGGTGTAGTGCTGGTACCGATTGCGCCGCATGCCTTGTCGAACCGTCCGATTGTGCTTTCTGATAATCATGAAATCAGTATTGAGCTCGTCAGCGCGGGCGAGAGTAGTGTGAATTTTGATATGCAATCACTGACCAGCCTTGCTCAGCACGATCGGGTGCTGATCCGTCGATCGGCGTATACCGTGACCTTCCTCCACCCCGAAGGTTGGAATTATTTCGATACACTGCGCGAGAAATTGCATTGGAATGAATATCCTTCCGTGCTTGGTCAGCTAAAATGACGTGCTGCGGCTTGCCTGACTCTTCTACCTGTCCGATTCAAATTCATTTTCGACATGCTGCGCACCCTGACCATTCATGATTTCGTCATTGTCGATGCAATAGAAATCGATTTGTCGGCCGGCTTTTCCGTGTTTACCGGCGAGACAGGGGCGGGTAAATCGATTTTGGTTGACGCGCTTACGCTGGTGCTCGGCGGTCGCGCGGACGCCAGTGTTGTGCGCGAGGGAGCAGGGCGCGCTGACATTACGGCTGAATTTGCGGGACCTTTTGATGCGGCGCTGGATGAATGGCTGGATCAACATTCGCTGACCGGTGATGAGGGCGTGCTTTTGATGCGGCGCGTGATTGACGATGGCGGTCGGTCCAAGGCTTTCATCAACGGCATCACCGCGACGGTGACTCAGTTACGAGAGCTGGGCGACATCCTGGTGGATATCCACGGGCAGCATGCGCATCAGTCATTGCTCAAAGCCGATGCGCAACGTTTGCTGCTGGATGCGCATGCCGACTTGCATGATCAGGCCCGCGCAGTTGCGGATGCCTATCGAAGCTGGCGCACCGTGGTGCGTCAGCGCGAGGAATTCGAACGTGACGCAAAACAGGTGCTGATGGAGCGCGAGCGTCTGGAGTGGCAGGTCGGCGAACTGGAGAAGCTCGCCGTACGCCCCGGTGAGTGGACGGATATCAGCAACGAGCACAGTCGTCTCTCGCATGCCGCCAGTCTGATCGATGGCGCGCAGCAGGCGCTGACCTTGCTCTCCGAGAGTGATTCCTCGCCTGTCCTGTCACAGGTGAGCGCCATTGAGCAAAAGCTGGGCAAGCTGATTGACATTGATGACAAGCTGCGCCCCGTACTCGACGCCCTGGAGCCGGCGCGCATACACCTGCAGGAGGCGGTTTATGCGCTCAATGATTATCTGGGCCGCATCGAGCTTGATCCTGAACGCCTCCATACCGTTGAGGCGCGACTTGAAGCCATTCACGGTACCGCGCGCAAATTTCAACTGGCTCCCGAGGATCTGCCCGAGACCCACGCCCGGTTGTCGGAGCGTCTGGCGCAACTGTCGGATGCCACCGATATCGATGCGATGCGCGCGCAGGAGCAAAAACTGGCCGATGCCTATTATGCTCTCGCCGCCAAGCTGACCAAGGCACGCACCAAAGCAGCAAAATCACTGGCTAGCGCCGTGACCTCGGCCATGCAAGACCTGTCAATGTCGGGGGGGCGTTTCGATATCGCCTTGCATACCTGCGATCCCTCCGCGCATGGCCAGGAGCAGGTCGAGTTTTTGGTCGCTGGCCATGCCGGCACCACCCCGCGCCCGCTCGCCAAAGTAGCCTCGGGTGGCGAACTGGCCCGCATCGCGCTCGCGATTTCCGTCATTGCCTCCGGCGCAACCGTGACGCCTACCCTGATTTTTGACGAGGTCGACAGCGGGATCGGCGGCGGTGTCGCCGAGGTTGTCGGCAGGCTGCTCAAACGCCTGGGTCATGACCGGCAGGTGCTGTGCGTGACCCACCTGCCGCAGGTTGCCAGTCAGGCCTCCCAGCATTTTCAAGTCAGTAAGGGTACGATGTCCGATGGCCGCACCGTTTCGCGTGTCGAAAGTCTGTCCGCCAGCGACCGCGTCGAAGAAATCGCGCGCATGCTCGGCGGCCTGGAAATCACCGCTACCACGCGGAAGCATGCCCGCGAACTGCTGGCATCCTGAGACGGTTTCCACCCTTTGGTATCAGCAAGACTCAACAAAAATCAGAAAGGCATGACCTGAATGGGCTTCAACCCAGAACCCCCCTATCGCCACGGTACAGTCAGCAAGACTGCCGTGGTTCTGGCCAATCTCGGCACACCCGACGCGCCCACAGCGGCGGCCGTTCGCGTCTATCTGAAAGAGTTTTTGTCGGATCCGCGCATCGTTGAAATACCTCGCTTGATCTGGTGGATTATCCTCAACGGCATCATCTTGCCATTCCGTTCTCGCCAGTCGGCAGAAAAATACGCATCGATATGGACCGACGAAGGCTCCCCACTCAAGATCCACACCGAGCGTCAGGCGGCTTTATTGCAGCAATCCCTCACCGCACGAGGCCACGATGTGCGTGTGGTCTATGCGATGCGATACGGTAACCCGGGCCTGCCCAGTGTACTAGACCAACTCAAGGCCGAGGGTTGTGACCGTCTGCTGGTCTTGCCCGCCTATCCGCAGTATTCGGGCACCACCACGGCGTCGATTTTCGATACCGTCTTCACCCATTACACGCGCGTGCGCAACACCCCCGAGCTCAGACTGATTAAGCATTATCACGATCATGAGGGTTACATTGAGGTACTTGCCGCTACCGTACGTGCGCACTGGGAGCAGCACGGCCGTCCCGACAAACTGGTGATGAGTTTCCACGGTGTACCCAAGCGCACGCTGTTGTTGGGCGATCCCTACCATTGCGAGTGCTACAAAACAGCTCGTCTGTTGGCTGGCAAACTGGGCCTGAGCAAGGACGACTACCTCGTCACCTTTCAGTCCCGTTTCGGTAAGGCTGAATGGTTACAGCCCTACACCGCGCCCACGCTGGAAAAGTTGGCCGCGGAAGGTATCGGGCGCGTTGACGTGATGTGCCCCGGGTTTACCAGTGATTGCCTTGAAACCCTGGAAGAAATATCCATGGAAGCCAGGGCCGACTTTCTCGCAGCCGGCGGTAGCGCGTTTTATTACATACCCTGCCTGAACGAGAATCCCCAATGGATAGAAGCGATGTCCGCCGTAGTCGAACAGCATCTGGTTGGATGGCCTACCGCGAGTTTGTCTTTCGTGCAAGAGTCCCGCAAGACAGATGCAGAGATAGGAAGACAGTGCGCGCTTACATTTGGTGCCGAAAACTGAGACCTCTGGTGATACGCGCACGGGGGCCGCAAGGCCCCCGATTTTTTTGTCGATATCTCCGCAGCCGTCTTGAAAAGCCGCGCGCTATCCCCATAACGAGCGAATTGGTATCCAAGTCGCCTGTGCGCCTCACGGACGCCGGCGGGCAAATTACACCCAAGTAATTGAAATGGCGGGAGATTTTATGAGTCAAGGTGAAAACCCTTCCAGCGACCAAGCAAATCCGAGCGCATCGGAACCCATGGTGGAGCCGGTGAAAGAGCTGGTCACCGCCGAAAATGCAGCGGCGCCCGCGACAGAAGAATTACCGGTTTTGGCTCGCCATCTTGCTGAGCTCGAGGCCAAACTCGCCGAGGCACAGGATGCTTTTCTGCGCGCCAAGGCGGATGCGGAAAACACCCGCCGCCGCGCTCAGGAGGATATTTCCAAAGCCCACAAATTTGCGGTGGAGAGTTTTGCCGAGGCCTTGCTGCCTGTGAGAGACAGTTTGGAGATGGCGCTGAAAATAGAAACGCCCTCCATTGAATCACTCAAAGAGGGTGTGGAAATGACACTCAAGCAGCTCTCCAGTGCGTTTGAGCGCAATCGGCTGGTCGAGGTCAATCCGCAGGCAGGTGAAAAGCTCGACCCCATGAAACATCAGGCTATTTCCATGGTTGCTGCGGAGCAGGAAGCTAACACCATCGTCAGCGTGCTGCAAAAGGGCTACATGATTTCCGACCGGCTGTTGCGCCCCGCGCTGGTCACCGTTTCACAGTAACCGGACTTAAAACTGCGACAAAGCGCCGCATTTCATCGCCATTCAGTTATCTAATCAGTTTTTGAAGGGACATCATCATGAGCAAGATCATTGGCATTGACCTCGG
>SYFN01000204.1 GCA_005800405.1 Burkholderiales bacterium | reverse complement strand
CTGGATGGTCTGGCCATCATGCCCACGGTGATGGTGGGTTCGGGACTGGGTTTGTTTGCTTATCTCACGGGTAGTGCTACCTATTCGAAATATCTCCTGATTCCGCATATTCCTGGTGCGGGCGAACTACTGATTTTTTGTGGCGCGATGGCGGGTGCAGGTCTCGCGTTTTTATGGTTCAACGCTTATCCCGCGCAGGTCTTCATGGGTGATGTCGGTGCGCTCGCACTCGGTGGTGCCTTGGGAACGATTGCCGTCATTGTTCGTCAGGAGATCGTGCTCTTCATCATGGGTGGGGTGTTTGTCGTTGAGACCTTGTCGGTGATGCTGCAGGTGGCATATTTTAAATACACCAAAATGCGTACCGGAATCGGCAAGCGCGTATTGCTAATGGCACCTCTACATCACCACTTTGAACAAAAAGGCTGGAAAGAAACGCAGGTCGTCGTGCGTTTCTGGATCATCACGATGATGCTGGTACTGGTCGGACTCTCGACCTTGAAGTTGCGATAAAACGATATGGACTATCAGAACAAACAAGTATTGGTACTCGGACTCGGTGAGTCCGGTCTGGCGATGGCACTCTGGCTTGCGCAGGCCGGTGCACGTATTCGCGTAGCCGATACACGCCCGGGCCCTGAACGTTTGTCTACACTGAAAGAAGCTTGTCCGCAGGTTGAATTCATCAGTAGTGAGTTTACTGCCGCCTTGCTTGAGGGCGTGGATCTGGTGGCGGTCAGCCCGGGTCTGTCGCCGAATAATGAACTCGCAGCGGTTTTACCTACAGCGCGGGAAAAAAATATACCGGTCTGGGGAGAAATCGAGCTCTTCGCCCAAGCGCTCGCCGCATTGAAGGCCGGGCGTGGTTACCAGCCCAAGATCATCGCCATCACTGGCACCAATGGTAAAACCACAGTCACCCACCTCACCGGCCAACTGTGCCGTGCTGCGGATTTGTCCGTGAAAGTCGCTGGTAATATCAGTCCCGCTGCGCTAGATGTGTTGCGCGATGCCATTGCGCATGATGAGCTGCCGCAGTGCTGGGTGCTGGAGCTGTCCAGCTTTCAGCTGTTCACAACATTCAGCCTCAATTCGGATGCTGCGACCGTGCTTAATGTCACGCAGGATCATCTTGACTGGCATAGCGACATGAATGCCTATGCTGATGCCAAAGCGCGTATCTTCGGTCCCGATACCGTGCGCGTACTCAATCGTAATGACGCACGCAGCATCAAGATGGTCAGCCCAAAAGCCCATTGCGTCAGTTTTGGTACCGATCTTCCGGCAGAGGCTGACAGTCTGGGTTTGTCGACCGAGCATGGCATGCAATGGCTAGTGCTGGCAGTAGGCACCGAAGAAGGTGAAAAGAAAAAGCGTGGTAAGGCCGCAGTAGAGACCGAGTTGTTCATAAATCGGCTCATGCCTGCGGATGCCCTGAAAATTCGTGGCCAGCACAATGCGACCAATGTATTAGCTGCGCTTGCACTCTGCCGTGCCATTGGCTTGTCGCTGGCACCCTTGCTACACGCAGCGCGTCAGTATCAGGGCGAGCCACATCGCGTGGAGCTGATTGCCACGGTCGGTGGTGTTGATTATGTCGATGACAGCAAAGGCACGAATGTTGGTGCCACCGTCGCCGCTCTCGAGGGTTTGGGACAGGTCGAGCACGCTCATCTGATTCTTATTGCGGGCGGTGATGGAAAGGGTCAAGATTTTGTACCGTTGTCAGCTGCAGTGAAAAAGTATGTGCGCGCGGTGATGCTGATTGGTCGTGACGGACCCGCCATTCGCGCAGCACTCGCCGATACCGGCGTCACGCTAACGGATTGCTGGACGCTGGAGCAGGCCGTGCAACGCGCCGCAGACGTCGCAAGCGAAGGCGATACCGTCCTGTTGTCGCCCGCCTGCGCAAGCTTTGACATGTTCAAAGACTACGCGCATCGTGCGCAGGTATTTTCAGACGCCGTCCATGAATTGGCCGCCAGCCGCGGTGAGGTGCTGGCATGAAGATGACATTACCTTTTTTTGGTGACAGCGAGCAGAACAACGCCGAACTAAAGCTGGGTCAGCGCTCAAGCATGCTTGAATATGATCAGGCGCTGGTCTGGGTAACACTCCTGTTGCTGTTGATTGGTTTGGTGATGGTGTACTCGGCTTCGATCAATCTCACTGAAACCAAGAAGTACCAAAATGCATCGAGCTATTATTTCCTGGCGCGGCAGGCGGCTTATATTGGTATTGGGCTATTACTTGGCTTAGTTGTTTTTCGACTACGCATAGAGCAGTGGGAAAAAATCGCACCGTATCTGTTTCTCGCATCACTCTTTCTGATGGTTGTAGTGTTGATACCCGGACTCAGTAAAGATGCGGGCGGTGCGCGTCGCTGGATCAGCATCGGGCCGCTGCGACTCCAGCCCTCCGAAATACTCAAGCTGATGATGGTGATCTATGCCGCCGACTTCACCGTGCGCAAGCAGCAGTACATGCACAAGCTGACCAAAGGCTTCCTGCCCATGGCCGGCGCTGTTGGACTCGCTGGCGGATTGCTGATGCTGCAACCTGATTTAGGTGCAGCCGGCGTCGTGGTTTGCATCGCGATGGGTATTCTGTTTTTGGGTGGATTCAATATCGTCTGGTTCGGTGGTATCGCCGGCGTGCTGGCCTCGGTATTCAGTCTCATTATTCTGTTTTCGCCATGGCGTCGCGAGCGCCTGACGGCCTATCTTAATCCATGGGCCGATGGCAACGTACTCGGCAAGGCATATCAACTTTCGCATTCGCTGATTGCCTTTGGGCGCGGTGAATTATTTGGCGTTGGCTTGGGTGGCAGCATCGAAAAACTTCATTATCTACCCGAAGCACATACCGATTTCCTGATGGCAGTCATTGGCGAAGAACTCGGACTGGCCGGCGTTTTACTGGTTACCTTCCTGTTTTATTTCATCGTTCGTCGTGCATTCGATATCGGCAGACAAGCGATTACCACCGAAAAATTCTTCGCAGGCTTGATTGCCAAAGGCATCGGTATCTGGATTGGTGTGCAGGCTTTCATCAATATGGGTGTCAATCTCGGTTTGCTACCTACCAAAGGACTTACGTTGCCACTGATGAGTTTTGGTGGCTCGGGCATTGTTACCAATTGCATCGGTATCGCAATTCTGCTGCGTATTGATTATGAAAATAGAGTCCTCATGCGCGGAGGCCGCGCATGAGGACTCTATTTCGATGGAGGCTAACTTTGTGTAGCAAAGTCAAGGTCGCGTTAGCGTCCGGCCGGCGCCAAAACACCTTACCGCGCGGAGGCCGCGCATGAAACACCTCATGGTCATGGCAGCGGGCACGGGCGGGCATATTTTCCCCGGCCTTGCGATCGCCGACACCATGCGTGCGCGTGGCTGGCAGGTGTCGTGGCTGGGTACACAGCGCGGTATGGAGGCTGAGATCGTGCCACGGCATGGCCTTGCATTTGATGCGATTGATTTTAGTGGCCTTCGTGGTAAAGGTGTGATGCATACGCTGACTGGTGTTTTTAAACTGGCGGCAGGTTTTTTACGCTGCAGAGCGATTCTTCATTCGCGTGCACCCGATGTGGTGCTCGGTATGGGTGGCTATGTGACGGTGCCTGGCGGTTTGATGGCTGCGTGGTTGGGTAAGCCTTTGGCATTGATGAATGCTGATGCTGCGTTGCTGATGTCTAACAAGGCTTTGTTGCCGTTCGCGCGAAAGATTTTATTTGGTTTTGATGCGAATAAGACGATGGCAGGCAGTAGGATGCAAGTCACTGGCAATCCTGTACGCCGCGAAATCAGTCAGTTACCTGTACCGGCTGAGCGTTATCGTGCACGATCGGGTCCGCTGAACATACTGATTATTGGTGGCAGTTTGGGCGCACGAATTTTGAATGAGGTTGTGCCCGCAGCCATTACGAAGCTCCCGGCAGAGCAACGGCCCCGCATCGTGCATCAATCAGGCCGTGCTCACATTGCTGCACTTAGGGACGGCTACACCCAGGCAGGTGTGCAGGCCGATGTGGTGGACTTTATTGATGACATGGCCGCGCGCTATGCAGCGGCTGATCTGGTGATCTGCCGCGCAGGAGCGATCACAGTCACAGAATTATGTGCTGCTGGCGTTGCCAGCGTTCTCGTGCCGCTGGTGGTGTCGACCACTTCGCATCAGCGCAATAACGCGCAATGGATGGAAAAAGGACAGGCAGGCATTCATTTGCCGCAGCCTGATTTGAAGGCAGACACGCTTGCTACATTGCTGCAGGCACTGCCACGCGAACGCTGCCTCCAAATGGCAGAAGCGGCGTATGCGCACGGCCGGCGTGATGCGAATGAAGCGATCGCGCTCGTGTTGGAAGAGCTTGGAAGATCATGAAGCATAAAGTCAAACATATTCATTTTGTTGGCCAAGCAGCGTGGTCACGCTGCGCTCATCCCTTGGCGGTGAAGCCGAAGACACCGGCAAATAACGAAGATCGTATGGATCGAACGATATGAAGCACAGGGTTAAGCATATTCACTTTGTGGGCATAGGTGGTTCGGGGATGAGCGGCATCGCTGAGGTGTTGCTCAATCTGGGCTATACCGTCTCCGGCTCTGACCTAAGTAGCAACGCAGCGAGTCGGCGTCTGGCTGATCTGGGTGCATGCATACGCATCGGTCACTCGCCCGAAAACGTGGATGGTGCAGACGCAGTGGTTACATCCACTGCGGTACAGCCGAGTAATCCCGAGGTACTTGCTGCACGTGCGCGTCATATCCCTATCGTGCCGCGTGCCGTGATGCTCGCAGAGTTGATGCGGCTCAAGCGCGGTATTGCGATCGCCGGTACACACGGTAAAACCACGACCACCAGTCTGGTTGCCAGCATTCTTGCCGAAGGGGGGTTGGATCCCACGTTTGTGATTGGTGGTCGCCTCAACAGCGTGGGTGCTAACGCAAAACTGGGCGCAGGGGATTTCATCGTCGCCGAAGCAGACGAGTCAGATGCATCCTTCCTGAATCTTTCACCAGTGATCGAAGTCATCACCAATATTGATGCCGATCATATGGAGACCTACGATCATAGCTTCGCCAAACTAAAGCAAGCTTTTATCGAATTTACTCAACGGCTGCCGTTTTATGGCGTCGCCATCTTGTGCATTGATGACGCGAATGTACGTGAAATCATGCCCTTTATTTCCAAGATGGTGATGACGTACGGATTTCATGAAGATGCCAATATTCGCGCCATCGATGCGCGCGCAGTCAACAGCCATATGGAATTCACGGTTTTACAAAAAGATTATCCGCCACTGTCGGTGCGCCTCAATCAGCCAGGTATGCACAATGTGCAAAACGCTTGTGCAGCGATTGCCATTGCGCGCGAACTCGATGTCGCCGATGCACACATACAGAGAGCGCTGCAGGAATTCACGGGTGTCGGTCGACGCTTCACCAAGTATGGCAAGCTGCCTTTGCCTTCCAGTGGCAGTTTCTCGTTGGTCGATGATTATGGCCATCATCCTGTCGAAATCGCGGCAACGATTGCCGCTGCGCGCGGTGCATTCCCCAGCCAGCGACTGGTACTTGCGTTTCAACCCCATCGTTACACACGCACACGTGACCTATTTGAGGATTTTGTCAAAGTGCTCTCCAGTGTGGATGTGCTCGTGCTCGCGGATGTGTATCCGGCGGGTGAGCAAGCTATTCCTGCCGCAGACGGCCGCTCGCTAGCACATGCACTGCGTGTAGTCGGCAAGACTGAACTGGTGTTTGTTGAAGATATCGCCGAGATGCCCGAAACACTACTCAGGATGGCTAATGACGACGACATCGTGATCACCATGGGTGCGGGCTCGATTGCGAATGTACCCGCCCAGTTGCAACAATTGACGACGCGGGTGTCGGCATGACTGCATCACTGAACAAAGAATTTGGCAAGGTGAGTGTTTTGCTCGGTGGTCGTTCTGCCGAGCGGGAGATATCGCTCATGTCAGGTACTGGTGTACTCACAGCCCTGCAATCGCAAGGTATCGATGCATATCCCTTCGATCCAGCACAGCGCTCGCTGACTGAACTTGCCACCGAAAAATTTGATCGTGTTTTCATCGCGCTGCATGGTCGCTATGGAGAAGACGGCACGATGCAGGGCGCGCTGGAGCAGCTCGGTATTCCCTATACCGGACCGGGCGTGTTGGCGTCGGCGATTGCGATGGATAAGGCTATGACTAAGCGCGTGTGGCTGCACAACGGTCTGCCGACCCCCGATTTTGTGATGCTCGATGTCGACAGTGACTGGAACGCGATTGCAAAACGTCTTGGATTACCCCTGATCGTCAAGCCTGCTCACGAAGGCTCAACGCTGGGATTGATCAAGGTCACCACGGTGGAAGCACTGCCGGTGGCATATACACAGGCTGAGAAGTTCGACAAGGCCGTGATGGCGGAAGCTTTTATCAGCGGCATGGAGCTGACGTGCCCGCTGCTCGGTAGCGGGAAAAACGCGCGTGCGCTGCCCGTGGTGCGCATCGTCGCACCAAATGCGAATTACGACTATCAGAACAAATATTTTTCTGATGAGACGAAATATTTGTGCCCCAGCGAATTGCCGCCGGCGCAGGAACAGCAGATACAGCACTTGGTATTGGAAAGTTATCGCGCGCTGGGCTGTCGTGGCTGGGCGCGCGCCGATGTGATGGTGAACGCGAAAGATAACCAGCCCTATTTGCTGGAGATCAATACGTCACCCGGCATGACCAGTCACTCGCTGGTACCCATGTCTGCTGCGGCTGCAGGTATGTCGTATGAGGCACTGTGTGTGGAATTACTGCGCCTGGCGGCGCTGGATTTGCAGCCAACGCCAGACTGGAAAGTGTAAATAGTTTAGTAAGGAAATGATTCAACATGTGGAATGACATCAGGACACTGAACACGATCACGCGAGCCATGCTTGGTGTGCTTATGCTGTGCCTGCTGTATGGCGGCTACAAGTGGCTCGCACGTCAACCTATGTTCGATTTTCGTGTGGTACAGGTGCGCGCAATGAAGGGTGCATCATTGCGTTACGTTGATGGGGTAACGGTACGCAGCGCGGCATTGCCTCGCATACGCGGTAACTTTTTCACCGCCGATTTACAGGCTGTCCGTGCCGCGTTTGAAACCGTGCCTTGGGTGCAGAGAGCATCCGTTCGACGCGAGTGGCCGAACAAGCTGGTGGTGACGGTGGAAGAGTACAAGGTGCTGGGCACCTGGGGTGAAGAAGGGAGGCTGATCTCTGCTGATGGTTTTATTTTTACCGCCAATCTGGCAGAGGCAGAAGCAGAAGTAGAGGGCAAATTGCCCGAGCTGGCAGGGCCGGATGACAGCGCCCATGAAGTCGCTGCAAGACTGGCGGATTTACGTAACTGGCTTGCGCCACTTCATCTGACGCCACGGTCGCTATCGCTGTCGCAGCGCTATGCATGGACGGCGAGACTGAACAATGGCGTGACCCTGCATCTTGGTCGTGCTGCGGAGCGCGACGTACTTAGAGCGCGTATCGATCGTTTTGTAAGTGTGTACCCGCAGCTGTCGTTGGCGATGTCAGGACAGATCAGTAGCGTCGATTTGCGCTATCCCAACGGCTTAGCCTTACGCCAGAGAGGACAGAGTACATCGGTGACAGTACCAGCGCCAGTGACGGATGCCGAGAGTGCGACATGACGGTTTCGCATGCTAAAGGTGAGCAATAAGACAAAAAAATAATGCGTTACCAAAGTAAACAAGTAAATGCATGAATTCGAACGAGACAACACATAATAAGCCAGAAAATCTATGACGAAAGACGCAAAAAACTTGATCGTAGGTCTCGACATCGGTACATCGAAAGTGGTTGCGGTTGTCGCCGAAGTTCTGCCGGATGGCCGCCATGAAGTCATCGGCCTGGGCAAGCACGAATCCAAGGGTCTGAAAAAAGGTGTGGTAGTTAATATTGAATCCACTGTTGAGTCCATACAGCGCGCACTGGAAGAAGCCGAGCTAATGGCGGACTGTCAGATACGTAATGTCTGGATCGGTATTGCCGGCAGCCATATTCGCAGCTTTAACTCGCGGGGTATGGTCGCGATCAAGGACAAGGAAGTCACTGCCGCTGATGTAGCGCGGGTGATAGAAACTGCGCGTGCAGTGAACATACCGACTGATCAGCAGTTGCTGCACACGATACCGCAGGAATTCATCGTCGATAGTCAGGAAGATGTGCGCGAGCCTATCGGTATGAGCGGCGTGCGTCTTGAGGTGAAGGTTCATATCGTTACCGGTGCGGTGTCAGCGGTGCAGAACATAATCAAGTGCGTGCGCCGTTGCGGACTCGAAGTTACCGACTGGATTTTGCAGGGTCGCGCATCAGCGGACGCTGTATTGACGGCTGATGAAAAAGAATTGGGTGTGGTACTGGTCGATATTGGCGGTGGTACTACCGATGTGGCGATCTTCACTGAAGGGGCGATTCGTCACACCACAGTGCTGCCGATTGGTGGCGATCAGATCACCAATGATATCGCGATGGCACTGCGGACCCCAACGGCAGAGGCCGAGGAAATCAAGGTGCTCTATGGCGTCGCCAAGCAGGTGCTGGCGGATCCGGGCGAAACCTTTGATGTGCCCGGTCTGGGCGATCGCGGTCCGCGAGCCTTGTCACGCCAGGCACTGGCTGCGGTGATCGAGCCGCGTGTCGAAGAATTGTTCTCGCTCGTGCATCAGGTAGTGCGCGAATCCGGTTTCGAAGAAGTACTGTCTTCTGGCATCGTCATCACCGGTGGCAGCGCGCTGATGCCGGGCATGTGCGAGCTTGCTGAAGATATTTTCCTCAAGGCCGCACGTGTGGGTGAGCCGGATTACCACGGGCAGCTTACGGATGTGGTTCGAAGCCCGCGCTATGCAACCGTGCTTGGATTGCTAATGGAAGCCAAGCGTCAGTATCTCCGAGGTCAGGTCGCGACCCGTCATGGTGGCTCAGCGAAGGTGCTGTGGGAAAGAATGAAGGAGTGGTTTATGGGAAATTTTTGATGTTGGATGTACGAAAATTAGGCGTCTTTCGTTGTGTGTCAGATGAAGCTGAAAATAAAACATAAATAGAAACAGAAAGAGAATTAACCTTCAGTGGTGTGTAGCAATCAATATTTTTTGTAACTAGTAAACGCAGCAGATAAAACCAGTCATCACGTGTTTGTTTAACCACGCAGTTGTTAGTTGCTAGCCGTCACGTCATGTGGCGGTTCACGACTAAAAACTGTACCATAAAGGGAGTCATCATGGAAATCGATATGCTGGAAACGACGAAAGGCACGATCATCAAAGTGGTCGGTGTCGGCGGTGCTGGCGGCAATGCCGTTCAGCATATGATCAACAAGGGTGTTGCTGGCGTCGAGTTCATCGTCGCTAACACCGATGCGCAGGCGTTGTCGCTCTCCAACGCGCATAACGTGATTCAGATCGGTGAGTCCGGTCTGGGCGCTGGCATGCAACCCGCACTGGGTCGCCAGCTCGCCGAAGAAACTCGTAGCCGTATCGAAGATGCGCTGCGTGGTGCGCACATGGTATTCATCGCAGCTGGTATGGGTGGTGGAACCGGTACTGGCGCAGCACCGGTGGTCGCTGAAGTAGCGAAGGAGCTTGGTGCCTTGACTGTGGCGGTCGTGTCCAAGCCTTTTACCTACGAAGGTCAGAAGTGCATGAAGATCGCCGATGAAGGCCTGGAAGAGCTGAACAAGTATGTCGATTCACTGATCGTGATACTCAACGAGAAGCTGGAAGAGATTTACGAAGACGACAGCATGATGGAGTGGCTCCAGCATGCGGACGACGTGCTCAACAATGCAGTCGCGGGAATTGCCGAGATCATTAACGTACCCGGCCATATCAACGTAGACTTCAACGACGTCAAGACCATCATGGCAGAGCAGGGTAAGGCTATGATGGGCACGGCGGTTGCCTCGGGACTGGATCGCGCGCGTATCGCTGCGGAGCAGGCGATCGCATCGCCGCTGCTCGATGGAATCGATCTCTCTGGCGCGCGTGGTGTGTTGGTCAACGTCACTGGCAGCAAGTCGCTTAAGGGTAAAGAGATCCGCGAGGTGATGGCCGCGGTGCGTGCGTTCGCCGCTGAGGATGCATCGATCGCACAGGGCATTGCGTATGACGAGAGCATGGGCGACGAAATTCGCGTTACCGTGGTCGCAACCGGTTTGGGCAGACGCAAGCCAGTGCTGGTGTCCACTCCGGTGCAGGCCGTGCGTACGGGCACGTATGGCGGTGCGGCGCCAGCCGATGCGTTCAGCACGAGTGTCCCGCCCGCCGAACCGATACGCACGCCGGCAGTATGGCGCCGCGAGTCCGCGTCCGAGACGGTACGTGCCATGGAACGCAACGGCACCGAGACGTATGACATTCCAGCATTTCTGCGGCGCCAGGCTGACTGAGTCTGCAGAAAATCGTCGCTCGGGGCATACTACGGGAGAATTGCGGCAGTGCGGCAATTCTTCTTTTTTGTTCCCTCTGATTTCTCAACCCATAGGACCATCCCATGACCATCAAAACCGGAGACCACCTCCCTGAAGGCAAACTCGCCGAGTTCATCGAAACAGAAACCGAAGGCTGCTCGCTCGGACCGAACACGTTCAACGTGTCTGATCTCGTCAAGGGCAAGACGATTGCCATCTTCGGCCTGCCAGGTGCCTACACGCCGACCTGCTCTGCGCAGCACGTGCCCGGCTACGTGCAGCACGCTAAAGAACTCAAGGCCAAGGGTGTGGATGAAATCTGGTGTATCTCAGTCAACGATGCGTTCGTGATGGGCGCATGGGGCCGTGAACTCAAGGCGACCGGTGTCGTGCGCATGATGGCTGATGGCAATGCAGACTTCAGCAAGGTGCTTGGGCTGTCCGCCGACTTCAGTGCCTACGGCATGGGTACGCGCTCGCAGCGTTATTCAATGCTCGTCAAGGACGGCGTGGTGTCGCAGCTGCATGTGGAAGCACCAGGCAAGTTTGAAGTATCGAATGCCGAAACCATGCTCGCGAATCTCTAAATTAAAACGCTGATCGCAATACAGCTTCATCAAAAAAATGATACGACAGAGAACGCTTCGAGACACTGTCAAGACTACGGGTGTCGGCCTGCATTGTGGCACCCGCGTCGAGCTCACGTTGCGTCCTGCGCAAGTCAATTTTGGCATCGTTTTTCGTCGCGTTGATATCACACCACCCATTAGCTTGCCAGCCAACGCAATGAGTGTTGGCGATACACGTATGGCCTCTGTACTCGAAAAAGACGGTGTGCGTGTATCGACTGTCGAGCATCTGATGTCAGCTTGTGTGGGTTTAGGTATCGACAATCTAATCGTGGATGTCACTGCAGAAGAAATTCCGATCATGGATGGCTCGGCAGCTTCATTTGTATTTTTACTTCAGCAGGCCGGCAGCAACGAGCAGGACGCAGCAAAAAAATTTGTACGTGTGCTGAAGACGGTTGAAGTTTGCGAAGGTCAGGGCAAGCGGGAAAAATGGGCGCGGCTCGAGCCCTGTCATGGCTTTCGTTTAAAGTTTTTTATCGAATTCAATCATCCAGCGATTGATGGTTCCGGCCAGACGGCAGAAGTCGATCTCAGTCTTGAGTCTTACATTGAAGAAGTCGCGCGCGCGCGTACCTTTGGTTTCATGCAGGATGTGGAAACCCTGCGCGGCATGGGTTTAGCGCGCGGTGGTTCGCTCGAAAATGCCATCGTGATGGATGAATTTCGGATTCTCAATGCCGGTGGTCTGCGCTACCAAAATGAATTTGTCAGACACAAAATTCTGGATGCGATGGGAGATCTATATCTGGTCGGCCATCCGCTGCTCGCAAGTTACACCGCGCACAAGTCTGGACATGATCTGAACAACAAGCTGCTACGCGCTCTGCTGGCGGATCAGAGCACGTACGAGATTGTCACTTTCAGCAATACAGCATCCGCACCGGCGGCCTACTCGAGTCAGCTGGAACAAGTCTGGGCGGCGTAGCTGAGCGATTCAACCCAACCCAGCGACACCCGTCCCGCATTACTCGCGCTGATTGCCGGTAGTGTGATCTGGGGTTTGAGCTGGTGGCCACTGAAATTCTTTGCTGCTCTGGGCCTGGACGGCCACTCGATCTCGCTGACTGCCTACAGCACGGTGGCATTCGTATCACTGCCTTTCATCTGGCGCGAACGTACTCAATGCCGTCAAGAGTGGCATTGCCTGCTGATGATTGGCATCTTTTTTGGTACGGCTAATGTCGCACTTACCTATGCATTGATGGCGGGCTCGGTGGTAAGGGTGATGTTGTTGTTTTTTCTGCTGCCGGTATGGGGCATCCTTGGCGGTACGATTTTTCTGAAGGAACGCATTGGTCTGCGAAGGATCGTCGCCGCACTACTTTCACTACTAGGTGTTGTCGTGATTTTGGGTGCTGCAGATGCACTGACCACGCCACTGTCCCTTGCAGATCTCTTTGCACTCATCGCAGGCATGACCTACGCCGCGGGCGGCATCACCAACCGCAAGGCGCAAACACTCCCCATGCTGAGCCGCACACTGATTAGTTTTGTCGGTTGTGCGTTGATTGCCTTGTTTGCGCTGATTTTCTCCATGCCTGAATTGCCCATACTGTCCGTGATCCACTGGCTCTGGCTATGTTTGTTTGCCGGCGTTTGGTTGTTGGGTGCAACTTTGCTGACCACCTATGGTGTCACTCATGTACAAGCTAGCCGTGCGTCGGTGTTTCAGGTCGTGGAATTGTTGGTGGCAGTGACTAGCGCGGTGCTGATTGGCGGTGAAGCGCTGAGTGCGCATGAGTATTTTGGGGCGGTGCTGATTGTGAGCGCGGCGTTGCTTGAATCGCGACCATCGCCTCAAGATGTGTGACCAATGCGTTTGTGTAGCTATCACCAAGGATACGCTGAATAAACCCACATTTTATGGCGAGCCAGCGTCGCTGTGCGATGCGGGGGCAGCAAAATCAGCGCTTCCCTAAGGCGGTTTTTATTTTCAAATTCGACTGATACGCGACGAAAGACACTGGATCCCAGTCTGCGCCGGGAAAACAGTAGTGGTTGGGGCGACCGTAAAATTTCTGCCGCCATCCCGGCGCAGGCCGGGATCCCGTGTCTTTGGCAAAAAAACCAGCATCCGCTCGTTGCAGGGCGCCTTGTACCAATTCCCAGCCACCAATGACCAATTCAGCCCAATTGAGCCACTTTTTCAGCGCCGCCGCCTCACCAGCGATTGCAGCGCGTCGCGCAGCGGGCCTGCTTCCAGTGATTGCGCCAGTCCGGAGAAGGCCTGCACCGCATGGGTTGGTAAAGTCGCCTGCGCGGCGGGGCGGTCGGGTACCCGGTCCTCGCCAGACATCATTTGTACTTTGATGCGTATGGCATCGACCGGCCAACTTTTATCGCGCAACCCCGTCTGTAATTTAGGCAATATCTGACGAATACGCGTTGCCAGCGCGGCATTTGGCACGGCGATATGCAGCTGGCCCTCGCTCAGCTGCAGTACCCTGCAGGTGATGAAAACGCCCGGCAGAAGCTGCTCGGCGTCGACCTGCAGCGCGGCCATTTTTTCCAGTGTTGGCAGCAAACCCGCCATAACTTCGTCCCCCCGCAGGAAAGAACTCGCCTCGCGCGTGGTGGGACGGTTCGCCGGACGGCGAGCGGGCGTGAAATTCGGGTGGTTTCTGGACATCCGGCAACGTTAACACAGGCTTTGGGCGCCGCGCATTGCCCCTTCGATGTCGCATGGCAGGGGGCATCTTCAGAGGGGGCCGCATGCTAGAATCGCGGCTCTGGCCAATCCGGCCTCGCCTCTGGCGATGCGCTGTGAAGCCCGCCTTTTTCCAGTCCCCACATGTCTTTTCTGACCAAAATTTTCGGCAGTCGCAATCAGCGACTGATCAAGAAGCTGCAAGGTTCCGTCCGCGAGATCAATGCCCTCGAGGCCTCGCTGGAGCGATTGTCCGACGAAGCGCTGAAAGCGAAAACGCCTGAACTCAAAGCTCGGCTGGCCGCTGGTGCAACCACGGACGAGATTCTTGCCGAAGCATTCGCGGTCTGTCGCGAGGCGAGCAAGCGCGTGCTGAAAATGCGTCACTTCGATGTCCAGCTGATCGGCGG
>SYFN01000203.1 GCA_005800405.1 Burkholderiales bacterium | reverse complement strand
GGTTATGTATTCATTTTTTAAATTTAAACAACGCTTGGAATTTAAATGTAAAATGCATAATAAAAAATTATTCATTGTCGATGAAAGTTATACCGGTGGTGATTCATCCGCAAAGCGTAATCCATTCAATGGTGTCCTATGCTGATGGCTCGGTGCTGGCGCAGCTGGGTAATCCGGACATGCGTACGCCGATTGCCCATGCACTGGCTTATCCGGATCGCATTGATTCCGGTGTAGACCCCATCGATCTGGCACGCATTGCACAACTGAATTTCCGCGAGCCCGACTATCTGCGTTTCCCTTGTCTGAAGCTGGCCTTCGATGCGCTTCACGCGAGTGGAAGTGCCCCTGCCGTCCTGAATGCTGCCAATGAAATTGCCGTTGAGGCGTTTCTCGATCGCAGAATTGGTTTCCGAAAAATCCCGCAAATCATTGAACAGGTGCTGAACCGCTTGCCTAACATGCCGGTCAATGACCTCGACAGTCTGCTGCTGCAAGATCAGCTGGCGCGTTCAGAGGCGAATGATCTGCTGGCCTGATTTTTCTACCGGAGTGGTGAGATGGATTTTTTGATCAAGGTATTGGCTTTTGTCGTCGTCATTGGTGTGCTCGTGATTATTCACGAGCTGGGTCACTATCTGGTGGCTCGCTGGTGCGGCGTGAAAGTATTGCGATTCTCGGTAGGTCTGGGCAAAGTGATCTGGTCACGCCGGTTCGGATCGGATCAGACCGAATGGGCCGTGTCCCTCGTGCCGCTCGGTGGTTATGTCAAGATGCTTGATGCACGCGAGAGCGATGCGGGTGAAATCAGCGAGGTGGATGCAGCCCGCGAATTCACCCGGCAGTCGGTAGGGAAGCGCATTGCGATTGTGGCTGCGGGGCCGCTGGCGAATTTTTTGTTAGCGATCGCAATTTTTGCTGCCCTCTACAGCCACGGTATCCCGGAGCCGTTGTCTCAAGTGCGTGTGGCCGATGGTGGTCTGGCTGAAATTGCAGGGATGAAATCCGGTGATAAGGTGACAGCAGTCAATGGTGAGCCAGTCAGCGCCTGGTCCGAAATGCGGTGGAAACTGCTGCAATCGGCGATTTCAGGTCAGTCGGCACGCATCGAGCTGTTTCGGATCGATGCGCGTGGTGATCGTGTCAGTAGCGAGGTCAGCTTAGCTTTGGGTGATATCGCTGCCGATGATCTCGATAGTCATTTGCTCGATCGGCTGGGTCTCGAACTCGCTCGTCCGCCTGCCGTTCTCGGACAGATCATCCCGGGCGGCCCTGCTGAGCTCGCCGGACTGCAGCCGGGTGATCAGATTTTGCGGATCAATGGCGAACTGGTGCCGGACGGTGTGTCCTTTGTCGAGCGCCTGCAATCTGCGCCAGGCAAGCTGCTTCAAATGGAAGGATTGCGCTCTGGACAGCCTTTTTCGCTCGTGGTGACTCCGCAGCCCGAGCGTGTGGGTGAGCGCACTGTTGGACGCATTCGAGCACAAGTGGACATGTCAGCCGCCATGACGATTGTCAAGGCAAGTTTGCCCGAGGCCGTCGCACGCGCCACCCGCAAGACCTGGGATACCAGCGTGATGACAATCACGATGCTTGGCAAGATGTTAATCGGTGAAGCGTCCCTTAAAAACATCACGGGGCCGATCACGATTGCCGATTATGCGGGGCAGACGGCGCGCATTGGTATGATCAGTTTTTTGTCATTCATGGCGTTCATCAGTATCAGCCTCGGCGTCATGAATCTGCTGCCAATTCCCGTTCTGGATGGGGGGCATTTGTTGTATTATTCGGTGGAACTTTTTTCTGGTCATCCGGTGTCTGAGCGGGTTGGCGCTCTGGCGCAAAGAGCGGGTATTGGACTACTGGTGGTGTTGATGGCAGTGGCAATGTTCAATGATATTGTCCGTCTGATCTGGTGATGCCGGCAGTCCCTGTTGGCTGTCGACAGATAATTCTCGAAGCTGGTTTTTTTAATGACACTCCATTCCAAGCGTAAACCTCTGCCGTTTGTTCCCAAGCTTATCGCCGCCGCATTCTCTTTGTGCGCAGGCCAGGTTCTGGCACTCGACCCATTCACGGTGACTGACATTCGCGTCGAAGGCATTCAGCGTACTGAGGCCGGCACGGTATTCAGTTATTTGCCTGTACGTGTGGGCGATACCTTTAATGATGAAAAGGCGGCGGCGGCTATCAAGGCTTTGTACGCGACGGGTTTCTTCAAGGATGTCCGTATCGAAGCTGATGGCAGTGTGCTCGTGGTTCTTCTCGAAGAGCGACCGGCGATCGCCAGTGTCGAATTTTCCGGTATCAAGGAGTTCGACAAAGCCCAGCTGAACAAGTCACTCAAGGAATTGGGCTTGGGTGAATCCCGCATTCTCGATAGATCGCTGGTTGATCGTGCCGAGCAAGAACTCAAGCGCCAGTACCTGACGCGCGGCTTGTATGGCGTCAAAATCACGACGACGGTCACGCCCATTGAGCGTAATCGTGTGAATGTGACCTTTGCAGTGGATGAGGGTGAGGTTGCGCGAATCAAGAAAATCAATATCGTCGGGAATAAATCTTTTTCTGAGAAAGAGTTGCGAGATCAGATCAAGCTTTCGACGTCCGGGTGGTTTACCTGGTACAGCAAGGCTGACCAGTATTCCAAACAAAAGCTCGCAGGGGATATCGAATCCTTACGATCTTTTTATCTGAATCGTGGTTATCTTGAGATGCAGATAGAGTCCACACAGGTATCGATCACGCCCGATAAAAAAGACATCTACATCACAGTCAACATCAGCGAGGGTGCAAAATTTACGATCGCGGATATCAAACTCGAGGGTGAGATGCTGGGACGCGAAAAAGAATTCGAGTCGCTCATCAGTGTCAAGCCCGGCGATGCCTATTCAGGCGAAAAAATGACCGAGAGCACGCGCAAGATTGCCGAGCGCATGGGTGTTTTTGGTTACGCTTTTGCGAATGTGAACGCAAGTCCGCAAATCAATCGCGAGAAAAACGAAGTCAGCTTTACCGTATTTGTCGATCCCGGCAAGCGCGTCTACGTACGCCGTATCAATATTGGTGGCAATGACCGTACCCGCGATGAAGTCATTCGGCGGGAATTCAGACAGTTTGAAAGCTCATGGTACGACGGCGACAGGATTCGCCTTTCGAAAGATCGCATCGGACGTCTGGGATTCTTTACCGACACCACGGTTGATACGGTAGACATACCGGGCACACCGGATCAGGTCGATCTGAATGTGAACGTTGTCGAGAAGCCTACGGGCAGTGTTATGGTTGGCGCAGGCTTTTCCAGCAGCGAAAAAGTCACGCTGTCGGGCTCAATCAATCAGGCAAATGCGTTTGGCAGCGGGAATAATATTGGTATAAACGTCAACACCAGTCGGATTTTTCGGACCATCTCGCTGTCCCACACCAACCCTTACTTTACCGATGATGGTGTCAGCCGCACGGTGGAAGTATTTTTGCGAACGACGCGCCCGCCTCTTTATCTGACCGATATTAATTTTCGCGTTGAGACACGCGGCGCGAACATGAGTTTCGGCATTCCTGTGGCGGAGCTTGACCGCGTGTTCGTTGGTGCAGGAATAGAAAAAACGCAGGTGCAAACCTACGAAAATAGTCCGTTGCGATATCAAACGTTTGTGACGGATAATTCGGACAACACTTCGGGTATCGGCTTGGCAGAAACAACAGCTTACCCAATTACGACGGCATGGCAGCGTGATAACCGCGACAGTGCGTTGATTCCAACCAAGGGTCGCTATCGCCGTGCCAACCTGGAGGTTTCTCCTGCGGGTACCGCGCAATATTATCGGTCGACCTATCAGGATCAGTACTTCATGCCGCTTTTTGGCTCAGTGACTCTTGCCGTTAATGGCGAGCTGAGTTACGGCGCGGGCTTGTCGGGCAGTACTTATCCGATCTTCAAAAACTATTATGCGGGTGGTATCGGTTCAGTTCGTGGCTTTTTTGCAGGTTCACTATCGGTAGACGGGACCGGTATGGCAAGGACTGCAACACGCTACAACTTGCCCATCGGGGGCCAGGCGCGGGTGATCATGAACGCCGAACTCCAGTTGCCGTTTCCTGGCACCGGAATAGACCGCAGTCTGCGATGGTTTACCTTTCTCGATGCGGGTCAGGTCTTCAACCCGCAGGATGGCCAGCAAATCAGTCTCGGCGACCTGCGATACAGTACCGGTCTAGGCATCAGCTGGATTTCTCCGGTCGGCCCGCTCAAACTCTCGCTCGGCTATCCATTGAATGCCAAGTCGTTCGACCGAATTCAGCGCTTTCAGTTTCAGCTTGGCACCGGATTTTGATAACCCGATGGCATAATAAGCATTTGCGTTACGGAGAATAAATTGAGATCTGTACTCAAAAAGGCAATATCAGCGTCCGGTTTGGTCGTGGCGCTCGGCCTGAGTTCCTTGGCACAGGCGCAGGAAATCAAGATTGGTTTCGTTAGCATAGAGCGCATCTTGCGTGATTCGGCGCCTGCAAAGGCAGCGTTAACCAAGCTTGAGCAGGATTTTTCCAAGCGCGAGAAGGAGCTTCAGGAATTACAGAACAAGCTGAAAGCGGCTTCAGAAAAGAATGCGCGCGATGACCCTGTGTCGTCTGATTCGGACAAGGCAAAACGACAGCGTGAGTCTGCCGACATGGATCGTGAACTTCAGCGCAAACGCCGTGAGTTCAACGAAGACGTCTCACAGCGGAGAAACGAAGAGCTCAATATCATTGTCGAAAAAGCCAACAAGGTCATCAAGCAAATCGCCGAGGCCGAAAAGTACGACATCCTGTTTCAGGAGCCGGTTGTCTACATCAGCCCGCGAGTCGACATCACTGACAAAGTGCTGAAGGCCCTCAACAAATAAATCAGGAACACCGCCATGCGCACTCGACTAGGCGATTTGGTCGAAAGCCTGGGCGGGGAGTTGATCGGCGACCCTGACCTTGCCGTCATTGGTGTAGCCCCCCTCGACGCAGCGACTGCGTCGCACATCACCTTTCTGTCCAACCCCAAACTGCGCACGCAGGCGGCTGCAACGCGTGCGGGCGCGCTGGTTCTTTCTGCGTCCGATCATCAGTTGATATCGCAGGGCTACCGTGGCGTATGCGTCATTACGACGAATCCCTACGCCTGGTTTGCTCGTGCTGCGCAGTTCTTTGCTGCTCGGGATACGGAGCCAGTGGCCCCGGGAATTCATCCGTCTGCGATTGTCCATGCCTCAGCACAAATCGACAGCGCCAGCAGCGTCGGCCCGCAGGTAACTATCGAGGCTGGCGCTGTCATTGGCGAGCACTGCGTTATCGGTGCGGGTTCGTTTATTGGTCGGGGTTCGCGGATTGGTGCGTACACCCTGTTTTACCCGCGGGTGACCTTTCTCTCAGCCTGTGAAATCGGTGCGCGCGTGATCGTGCACTCGGGTGCCGTGATCGGGGCAGATGGCTTTGGCTTTGCCGCCGATCAGGGTCACTGGATCAAAATTTCCCAGACCGGTCGTGTTCGTATCGGTGATGATGTAGAGATCGGTGCCAACACCACGATAGACCGTGGTGCGCTCGAGGACACGGTAATCGAAGAGGGTGTAAAACTTGACAACCAGATACAGATTGCGCACAACTGTGTGATTGGCGCGCATACGGCGATGGCAGGTTGCGTGGGCGTTGCTGGCAGTGCAAAAATCGGTAGGCACTGCACCTTCGGTGGTGCTGCGATGGTGCTGGGACACTTGAGCATTGCCGATCATGTGCACGTTTCATCCGGCAGCCTGGTATCACGCTCGATCTCCGAGCCCGGGCAGTACACCGGCTTTTATCCGCTGGCGCGCAACGCGGACTGGGAAAAAACAGCAGCGGTGGTACGCCAGCTTGATACCATGCGCGATCGCGTACGCGAGCTGGAAAAACTCGTCAGACAGCTGACCGCAAAGCATGAATAAACTTCCCGAGAACAGGCATAAATCACAATGAAAAGCCTAGATATCAACCAAATCAAGCAATATCTTCCGCATCGATACCCGCTCTTGCTGGTCGACCGCGTGCTCGACTGGGAGTCTGGAAAAAGTATTGCGGCGATCAAGAACGTTACGATCAACGAGGAATTTTTTGTCGGACATTTCCCGCACAAACCCGTGATGCCGGGCGTGCTCACCATCGAAGCATTGGCGCAAACCGCGGCGCTGCTGGCCTTCCTGACCACAGGCCAGAAGCCAGACGACAACGCAGTCGTCTATTTTGTCGGCATTGATGGTGCACGTTTCAAGCGACCTGTTGAACCGGGTGATCAATTAAAAATGCAGGTGGAAATCCTGCGCCAAGCGCGCGGCATCTGGAAATTCCATGCAAAGGCCACAGTTGACGATCAGCTGGTGGTCGAGGCAGAACTGATGTGCACGATGCGCAGTATCAACGAACCTCCTGCAGTGGAGTAATCAATCATGGCGAAGATACATCCGACCGCCATCGTCGATCAGGCGGCCCAGCTCGACGATGATGTCGAGATTGGCGCCTACACGCTGATTGGGCCTGATGTATCCATCGGGACTGGAACACGGGTGGGGCCGCATGTGGTTATTGACGGCATTACGCAAATCGGTCGCGAGAATATGATCTATCAGTTTTCATCACTAGGCGCGCCGCCGCAAGATAAAAAATATGCAGGCGAGCCGACACGACTGGAAATTGGTGATCGCAATACGATTCGCGAGTTCTGTACCCTCAACCGCGGTACCGCTCAGGACGTAGGCGTGACACGCCTTGGCAATGACAACTGGATCATGGCTTATGTTCATCTGGCGCACGACTGTCAGATTGGTAATCACACGATTTTTGCGAACAATGCGCAGCTGGCTGGGCATGTGCATGTGGGCGACTGGGCGATCATGGGTGGTTTTTCGAATGTGCATCAGTTTTGCAAGATCGGCGCACATGCGATGGTGGGCATGAGCACCAGCCTCACGCAAGACGTACCGCCCTTCGTCATCCTCTCGGGGAATCCGGCAGCAGCCCACGGCATTAACAGCGAAGGACTCAAGCGCCGTGGCTTTTCCCGTGAAGCCATCAATGCGATTCGTCATGCCTATAAATTGATCTATAAATCGGGGCTCACGCTGGACGAAGCCAAAGCAGCGCTGCAGGCGGAAGAAATATCAGCGCCCGAATTCGCACCTCATCTGAAGCTCCTGCGTGAGTTTCTGCAGAATGTGACCCGTGGCATCGTCCGCTGATCTCCGCATCGCCATGGTCGCCGGTGAAGCCTCCGGCGATTTACTGGCCAGCCGCATGCTCTCTGGCTTGCGGCCCATGATTAACGACGCCTATTTGCATGGCATCGGTGGGCCGGCGATGGCCGAGTATGGGTTTGTTTCGGATTACCCGATGGACAAGCTCGCGGTTCGCGGTTTGTTCGAAGTACTTGCGCATTACCGCGAGCTCAAAGGCTTTCGTGACAACCTGATCAATGAGCTGCTTGTTGAAAAGCCTGCCGCCTTCATTGGTATTGATGCGCCCGATTTCAATCTAGATCTTGAGGTGCGTCTCAAACACGCAGGTATTCCTACCGTTCACTTTGTCAGTCCATCGATCTGGGCCTGGCGGCGCAGTCGTATAAAAAAAATCGCCCGTGCGGTATCGCACATGCTGGTGATTTTTCCATTTGAAGAAGCCATTTACCGTAAGGCGAATATCCCAGTGACCTATGTCGGACATCCACTGGCCGAGGTCATTCCGATGGACCCCGATCAGGATGCAGCGCGCGATGCTTTGGGCGTCGACCGCAATGCGCGCGTCGTAACGATACTGCCTGGCAGCCGTATGTCCGAATTGAAATACAACTCGCGCGTGTTCATGGAAACTGCAGCCATGCTGCTCAAGCGCGATTCCAAGCTGCATTTCTTGATACCGATGGCTGGCGAAACCCAGCGCGCTTATTTTGAACAATTGATTGCGCGACCCGAATTGCAGAAGTTACCCCACACGATACTCACGGGGCGATCTCACGAGGCCATTACTGCTTGCGATGCCGCTCTGGTATCCAGTGGTACGGCCACCCTGGAAGTTGCTTTGTTCAAAAAACCCATGGTGATCAGCTACCGCATGAACCCGGCGAGTTGGCAGGTGCTGCGTCTGATGGCTTATCAACCCTGGGTAGGGCTGCCGAATGTCATGTCACGAGAATTTCTTGTACCTGAGCTGCTCCAGGATCGCGCAACCCCGGCTGGACTTGCCAGCGCGCTCTGGGCACAGCTCTCCAATGATCAGAACCGACAGCGTTTGCGTCGGCGCTTCGTCGATCTACATCACGATTTAATGCGCAACACAGCGTCCCAAAGCGCGCATGCGGTGATGGAAATGCTCTCGCAGAATGGTAAGCTCTAAATTCACCGCGATCGATGCGCTTTCAGATTTTAGTGACATGCTGATTTGCGGCGTCGACGAAGCGGGCAGAGGACCACTGGCAGGGCCAGTGTACGCCGCTGCCGTGATTCTGAATCCAGCCAAACCCATCGCGGGACTGCGCGATTCAAAAAAACTCACGGCAAGCAAACGCGAAGCATTGGCACTGCACATTCGGCGCGATGCGCTGTCCTGGTCGATTGCACGCTGTACTGCGGGCGAGATCGATGAACTCAATATTCTTCAAGCGACGATGCTCGCCATGCGTCTGGCAATTGAAAGCTTGTCCATACAGCCTGAGCTTGCGCTGATCGATGGTAATCGCTGTCCGGTCTGTGCAGTGCGTACCGAACCGATTGTCAAAGGTGATGACAAGGTAGTGGAGATCTCGGCGGCATCCATACTTGCAAAGACAGCACGCGATGCGGCACTGATGGCGATGCATGGAATGTATCCGCAATACGCATTCGATCAGCACAAGGGTTACCCCACCGCATTACATCTTGAGCGACTCAGATTGCACGGCGTCACACCCGAGCACCGTCGTTCATATGCACCCGTCAAGGCAGTTATTGCAGGCGCTTCAGCCTGACGCGCATGAATATTCATGCCATCCGAACTATCAGCTCTCGCGATAATACGCAGTACAAGCATTTGCGCCAGATCGCGAGCAGCGCTCAAGTACGAAAAAAATCGAGGCAAACGCTGCTCGACGGAATTCACTTGTGTCAGGCCTGGTTGGAACACAAGGGCTCACCCTTGTATTGCGTGGTGAGCGATAGCGCATGCACTGATGCAGAGGTCATGCATATCCTGGATGTCTGCATGTCGCTGAAGTGTGCAGTTCTACGATTGCCGGATACACTGTTTGCACCGTTGAGCCAGGTCGAGAACGGCGTCGGTTTACTTTTTTTAATTGAAACTCCCCAAGCTTTTGACCAGGCGGAGTTAACTGGCTCGGCGGTTTTGCTTGACGGTGTTCAGGATCCGGGTAATCTGGGTTCCATTATTCGAACCGCGGCTGCTGCAGGTATCCCGCGCGTTTATTGCGGCGTAGGTACCGTGTTGTCATGGTCACCCAAGGTATTGCGCGCCGGGATGGGGGCTCATTTTGCGATCGAGATATTTGAAAACATCCATTTACCTGCGTTGATCGCCGCGGCCAAAGTACCTGTTTTTGCGATGAGCTCCCACACGCCTTTCTCGCTGTACGAGCAAGACTTGAGGATGCCATGTGCCTGGTTATTTGGTAATGAAGGTTATGGCGTCTCCGAATCCTTGCTTGAGCTTTGCACGCTGCGTTTGACTATTCCTCAGAACTCGGCAGTGGAATCACTGAATGTTGTGGCCAGTGTTGCGATCTGTCTTTTTGAACAGTATCGGCAGCAAGCGAATGCTATCTGAAGGATCTTTGTACTTGGAACGTCTTGAAAACGACGCGATCACGGCCAAGTCACAATGGAGAGTTCGTTCGCCATACGCGGCCCGTTGCCATGAAGCTGTGCATCGGAAGGCCCGTAAGCATGCCCCGGGCGGCGGCATTGGACCCCTGTTTTTTTGTCCTCGACCTTAGTGATTGGCCTGTAGGGACTTTTGTCTACTCAGGTAAAAATTCCTGCAAAGTGTCGTATAAAGCGCAGCTGTCCGGGAATTCGATACAGGAAAGGTGTAGATTGCCGGCTCTGTTCAAGCAGGCTAACCATGGCCTGCGTTGCCCACGGTTACGTCATGCAAAGACCGCTTTTGAGTGCAGACATACGCGATCTCCATCAGGCTCTCGAGGCGATGAATATCCATGAGTTCTATAACTACCTCAAGCATCGTGGTTATGGATTTGCAGCGTGGGCTGGCGAAGCAGCAAGCGGTGAGCAGGATCAGGCGGTGTCGCACGCTGATTTTTTACGCAGTTCGCCGTTACCGGGCATCTGCAGCCCGATATTTCAAATTCTGGGAAAAACCCAAGTCGACAAGATGCGTATCGATCTTGCGAGAGCCTATTTTCGAGCCTTGCAGCGGATTGCGAGAAGCAATAATGAAAGCATCATAGAAGCGACGTCAACGCATTTGAAGTCTCAAACGTTTATAGAGAAGCACTGGAAAGAAATGGACTCAGCATAGAAAACTGGAATCTGTATTTTCCGTTCATGATATTAAAGCGACTGGGTGGGGAGGGCGCAGTCGATGTGTACTGGGAATTTTTGCGAGATACGCCCATGCGCAGTCTCCATATCGGCATTGTGGCGAACCTGGCGACCGTGGCATTCATGTACAAGCAGACCATGTCAACCGATACCAAAGTACGTCAGATGGCAAGTTCTTGGCTCAGCAGAAATCCTGCCATGGACAGTCAGGATACGATCGAGACGCGATTCAACTGGGGTCTGGATGCAGCCAGATTCTCCGACTACCAGGGACTGGCAAGTTTTCTGGAGGCACTCGACCTCGAAGGACACGGCATTCCGCACGATGGCGAGTCCGCTGTTCGAGGTTTGTCTGCATTGCGCCCGCCTGAGTTGAGCGATCCCGACAGAAGCCATGTGTCCATGGAAGATTGGGAGACGGAACTTGAACTGAACCATATATACCGGGCGTTGATGGCGAGGCTCACTGGAGGGCGTTAGGCAGACTTGAAGAAATGTGCCGGTATATGGAGTGTGAGCGCAGCAGTTCGAGGCATAGGAACGAGGCAGTTAGGTAGGGGTTAGACAAAGGGACGGTTCTCGATGAACCAGCGGCGCCGTGCCGCGCAGGGGCAGCAAAATCAAGGGCTTGCCGCGATTGATTGAGCCGTCCAAGTTTCCCGTTTTGTGTAGAGCCTGTGAGAACCTATCTCGCTAGGCCGCGAGCGGCGTTGGCAGTGCCTTGTCGTATGTCTGTGCTGCCTGCGGGACTGACACTTTGCGATCGACCTGAAGCGATAGGTTCTTGGTCAGTGCTTCCTTGGCCGCGGGCATCGGACACCGTAAATATCAATAGGCGCGCCGATCGAGTCGCAATTCCTGCAAGATGAGAGTCGCGATTTCCTCAATCGATTTCACTGTGCTGGACACCCAGCGTATGCCTTCGCGGTGCATCATCTTTTCTGCTTCATTGACCTCATAGCGACAATTTTCCATTGATGCGTACTTGCTGCCGGGACGGCGCTCATTCCGAACCTCTGTGAGTCGGTCGGGAGCGATCGATAAACCAAAAATTTTTCCCTTGAATGGTTTAAGGCCGCTCGGCATTTGGCCACGTTCAAAGTCCTCGGGAATGAGCGGGTAATTGGCTGCCTTGATCCCATATTGCATGGCCAGATACAGACTGGTCGGTGTCTTTCCCGAGCGGGATACGCCCACCAGAATCACATCGGCCATCGCCAGGTTCTTGTGTGATTGTCCGTCATCATGTGCCAGGGAAAAATTGATCGCTTCGATGCGATTTTTGTAGTCCGCGGAGTCGGCGATATTATGACTACGACCGATCGTGTGGGTGGACTTGATGCCGAGCTCTTGCTCCAGCGGATCAACAAAGGTCTGGATCAAGTCCATATGCATCCCCTCTGAGCGCCGGACAATCGCTGAAAGATCGGATTTGACCAGCGTCGAAAAGACGATCGGTCGCTTGCCCTCGAAGGCGCAGCACTCGTTGATGCGACGAACTGCATCATGCGCTTTGTCGGCAGAGTCGATGAAGGGTAGTCGGATCTGGCGAAAGCGCAAATCGAATTGCGTCAGTACCGAGTGGCCAAAAGTTTCTGCCGTAATGCCTGTTCCGTCCGAGACAAAAAACACGGTTCGGTCAAAAGCCCCGGTATTGCTGTTGTGAGAGCTGTACATTATGAATCTGCAAATAAATCACGTAAAAAGTGCGGTCTGGCACGCTGAGAATGTCCGTTCGGCCTGTAAAATATTGGCTATGAATTTTCCCCACGCAGCGTGTTCCCAGAATAACAAACATAGACCCACTTGCGAGGCGCAAATGAAGATTTCCCACCATCAAAGAGGTTGTCATGTCCAACGTAGCATCCATGGGGGGTCACCAGGCCCCTGATCTGGGCGCGACTTACGTCGTTTCCTTCGAAAATCTCCGCATGACCGATGTCGAGTCGGTCGGCGGTAAAAACGCGTCTCTGGGCGAAATGATTAGCCAGCTCGCGCATGCAGGTGTGCGTGTGCCTGGCGGTTTTGCCACCACTGCCGGGGCGTTTCGCGATTTCCTGTCCTGCAGTGACGGCAAAGGCCCTGCCTTGGCCGACCGCATTGCGGATCGCCTGGCGAGGCTGGATATTGACGATGTCCGAGCACTCGCCGCTGCTGGCGCGGAAATTCGTCAATGGATCATCGACACACCTTTTCAGCCTCGCCTGCAAAAGGAAATAGATGATTTTTATCATAGATTTGTAGATTATTCCTCAAGTGAAATGTCATTTGCGGTGCGCTCCAGCGCGACCGCTGAAGATCTGCCTGATGCCTCGTTTGCTGGCCAGCAGGAAACCTTTCTCAATGTGGTCGGTATTGATAATGTGCTCGAGGCCATCAAGCATGTCTTTGCATCGCTCTACAACG
>SYFN01000202.1 GCA_005800405.1 Burkholderiales bacterium | reverse complement strand
GCTCAATACCAACGATTCCGAGATCGCAGTCTGCAACCTAGGCTCGGTCAATCTGCCGGCGCATATGAAGGATGGCAAGCTTGATCACGACAAGCTGCAGAAAACCATCAACACTGCGATGCGCATGCTCGATAACGTTATCGACATTAATTACTATGCTGTGAAGAAGGCGCGCGATTCGAACCTGCGTCATCGCCCGGTTGGTATGGGCATTATGGGTTTTCAGGATTGCCTGCACATGATTCGCATACCTTATGCTTCAAAAGATGCGGTCGAGTTTGCAGACCGTTCGATGGAGGCGGTCTGCTATTACGCCTACCTAGCCTCCACCGAACTGGCCGAAGAGCGTGGCACATACAGTTCCTACCGCGGATCGTTGTGGGATCGCGGCATCTTACCGCAGGATTCGCTCAAGCTGCTGGCTGAAGAGCGCGGTGGGTATCTCGAAGTCGATGCCACTGAAACGCTGGACTGGAGCAAGCTGCGCGATCGCATCAAGCAGTACGGTATGCGCAACTCCAATTGCGTAGCGATCGCGCCGACCGCGACCATCTCCAACATTATTGGCGTGTCAGCTTGTATTGAGCCCACGTATCAAAATCTCTACGTGAAATCGAATCTGTCTGGAGAATTCACCGAAATCAATGAGCATCTGGTGCGTGATTTGAAATCCCGTGGCCTCTGGGATGAAGTGATGATCGCTGATCTAAAATACTTTGATGGCAGCCTCGCACGCATTGATCGCATTCCGCAGGATCTGCGTGAGCTGTATGCAACGGCTTTCGAAGTTGATCCAAGCTGGCTCGTCGTAGCCGCTTCGCGTCGCCAGAAATGGATTGATCAGGCACAGTCGCTGAACATTTATATGGCCGGCGCATCTGGCAAGAAGCTCGATGAAACTTACAAGCTCGCTTGGCTGCGCGGTCTCAAGACGACGTACTACCTGCGAACCATCGGCGCCACACACACCGAGAAGTCGACCTCGAAGGCTGGCGCGCTCAATGCCGTCTCCTCCGATATGCCGGCGACGGCGGGCGCGGCGGCGGAGGCTGATGGTCCCGCGTGCATGCTGCGACCTGGCGATCCCGGCTTTGAAGAGTGCGAGGCTTGCCAGTAAGTTGCCGCCGGCTTGCATCGATCAAGATACCGATCAAGCCGGCACTATCAACCCGGACTAAGCTGTAACGATGAACCCCTACAAGTAACTGAGGAAAAAAGACCATGCTCTCCTGGGACGAAGACACCGCAGCACCCGCAGCACCCGTAGCGCGCCCACCTCAATCACGTCCGCAATTGCAGTCGGTGCCAACCGGTGCGCCTGTTTCGGCATTTCAAGCCGATACCGCACTTGATCCCGGCATACTGGCGCGTCCTGAAAGGACCGGTGATACTCAGGACCGTGTCAACGCGGTGGACAAGCGCATCATCAATGGCAAGACCGATGTCAATCAGCTTGTGCCATTCAAGTACAAATGGGCATGGGACAAATACCTTGCCGGCTGCGCAAACCACTGGATGCCGCAAGAAATTAATATGCAGCGCGACATCGAGCTGTGGAAAAACCCGAATGGCCTGACCGAAGACGAGCGTCGTCTGGTCAAGCGCAATCTGGGCTTTTTTGTGACAGCCGATTCGCTAGCTGCCAACAATATTGTGCTCGGCACTTACCGCCACATCACCGCGCCGGAGTGCCGTCAGTATTTGCTGCGCCAGGCATTCGAAGAGGCAATTCACACGCACGCTTACCAGTACATCGTCGAGTCGCTGGGTCTGGACGAGTCGGAAATCTTCAATGCCTATAACGAAGTCACCTCCATTCGCGACAAGGACCAGTTTCTGATCCCGTTCATCGAGACGCTGACCAACCCTGAATTTCAGACCGGCACCACCGAAAGTGACCAGACGTTGCTCAAGTCACTGATCGTCTTTGCCTGCCTGATGGAGGGCTTGTTCTTCTATGTCGGCTTTACTCAGATTCTGGCGCTGGGCCGTCAGAACAAGATGATGGGCGCAGCCGAGCAGTACCAATACATCCTGCGTGACGAGTCCATGCACTGCAACTTCGGCATTGACCTGATCAATACGGTCAAGCTCGAGAATCCTCATTTGTGGACATCGGCTTTCAAAGAAGAGATCAGAGCGTTGTTTTTGCAAGCGGTGGAGTTGGAATATCGCTACGCTGAGGATACAATGCCGCGTGGTGTGCTGGGTCTCAATGCGTCGATGTTCAAGGGCTACCTTCGATTCATCGCGAATCGCCGGGCTCAACAGATCGGCTTGGAGGCACTATTCCCGCAGGAAGAGAATCCCTTCCCGTGGATGAGCGAGATGATCGACCTAAAGAAAGAGCGCAACTTCTTTGAAACACGGGTCATCGAGTATCAGACCGGTGGCGCGCTCAACTGGGAGTAAGGCATCTGATCCGAAGCCGTTGGCGGCTTTGTGAGTGCCTTGCTGTGCTGGCCGTAGTGTTTGCGGTACCGATTGTGGGAGAGCTCCTGAATCGGGGCGTAAGTGAACAAAGGGTTGACTCGTTGCGGGTTCACCTCTGGGTTTTGGGAGCCTTCCTCAAACCGCATGCTTGGGCAGGCGTTTTAAGGAAGGTTAGGTAAGCAGCTTAAACGACGAAAGGCGGCATCCGGACTGAATGGACAGTACGCGAGCACACTCCACTTCTTTTACCGCACTCATGAGCCCAAAGTTTCCGGGACAGGTAGCGTATTCTTCGAAAAAAGTGGGTCTTTCTGTAAAATTTCCCCGACGCCGGCTTTCATGCCGGCGTTTTTTTGCTCTAGGCGGCTGTGAGCCGCCGAACAAATTGGCTGAAGTGCTGCGTTGACAAGGCGATGCAGCAGTTCCGTTGGTGCCGAATTCATTAGCGCAAACAAAATTTTGTTTGCTCCGATGAATAATCCGCTTGGGCCTTCACGGTGCCAGACGGGTTTCCAACTTGTACCTAGTGATATGTGATCACACGAAGGAGAAAGCAATGGCAACAGCAAAGAAGAAAACTACAGCCAAGAAGAAGCCGGCTGCAAAGAAAAAGCCGGTCGCCAAGAAGGTAGCGACCAAGAAAGTACTCGCCAAGAAGAAGCCAACTACTAAAAAAGTCGCTGCTAAAAAGAAGCCAGCGGCAAAAAAAGTAGCCAAGAAGGCGGTAGCGAAGAAGAAGCCCGCGGCCAAAAAAGCGGCTGCAAAGAAAAAGCCAGCGGTAAAAAAGGTCGCAAAGAAAGCAGTAAAAAAGCCAGCAGCTAAAAAAGCTGCGGTGAAAAAGCCAGCAATGAAAAAGGCGGCGCCAAAAAAAGCAACGCCCCAAAAAGCCACGGCCACAAAGCCCGCGCCTAAAAAGCCTGCAGTAGCCAAGAAGCCCGCGCCCATCGTTTCTGTGGCGCCAGTAGCAGCGTCAACGCCGGCGCCGGCGATCAAGACGGTGCTGAGCCCAGCGGCGGCATGGCCATTCCCAACGGGCATTCGTCCCTGAGCGAGTGCCGTTCGGAACGCTGACTGCTCTTGGGTAAAATCCCGCTGCAGATTTCATGTCTGCAGCGGTTTTTTCTTCAGCGCATGATCAGTAAGTCTTTGAGGTAAGCCTTGCTATACAGTATTTTCAATCTGGTTGTCGATACTATCGCCACGCTGCTGGCTGCGTTGCTTTTGCTGCGTTTCTGGATGCAGGCAGTTCGGGTCAGGCCACCGTTGTCGCTCGGTCAGCTCATGTTCCGGCTGACGGACTGGCTGGTTTTGCCTCTTCGGCGCGTGCTACCCGGCGTGGGTGGTTATGACTGGGCTAGCTTGGTGGGAGCCTGCCTGGTGGCCCTGCTATCGATTGGGCTTGAGCTGGCGGTCCGTTCGGTGTTTGCGGTCGAACTATGGCTTCTGCTCTCGGCGGTATCGATCGTGCACTGGATACTGTACGGACTGATCATCCTGTTGTTTGTTGAAGTGATTTTCAGTTGGGTCAATCCGCATGCGCCGCTTGCCCCCATGGTGCGCGCGATGAATGAGCCGCTGATACGGCCACTGCGGCGTTTTATTCCACCGATCGGCGGTATTGATCTCTCGCCTCTGGTTGCGTTTCTTATCCTGCGTATCGCTGTTTTTCTTGCCGATAATCTGATCTACAGTTTGTGATGGCGCACGTCTGATGTCATCAGCAAGCTGGATTGTTAAGCCTTGCCGGGCATGGGCAGTCGGGTGTGCGAATCACTGATGCTACGACTGTCGTATCAAAGCAAAGCTTTGTCAGCAGTTGAGGCCCGTTCAGTGCAATAGCCTATCGAGTTTCTTGAGTAGTTCAGAATCGGTAGCCAAATTCCTTGTGAAAGTGATCTTCTATCGCCGCTAGTGTTGGTGCATGATTCTGCCCCCCCTGGCTCGCTATTTTGATGGCACCCATCAATGAGGCCAGTCGACCGATGGTCAACCAGTCCATGCCGCGTGTCAGACTAAATAGCATACCGGCGCGGAATGCGTCGCCACAGCCCGTAGGATCAATGACCTGATCAACCCGTACGACCGGAATATCAAAGCGGCCGTCTGTGGTGAAAATTTCCGCACCTTGCTCCCCTCGCGTGACGACCAGTGCAGAGACACGCTCCGAGATTTCAGGTAGCGATAAACCGGTGCGCTCGGTAAGCAGTTCGGCTTCGTAATCATTGACCGCCACGTAGGTTGCCAGCTCGATGAAATCAATCAGTTCAGGTCCGCTGAACATGGGAAGACCCTGACCCGGATCGAAAATGAAAGGAATTTTCGACGCCGCGCAATCGCGCGCGTGTTCAATCATGCCATCGCGGCCATCGGGTGCCACAATGGCCAGTTTCACATCACCGGCATCGCTGATTTTATTGTGATGTGAATTCCCCATCGCACCGGGATGAAATGCCGTGATCTGATTATTGTCTGCGTCGGTGGTGATGAAAGCTTGCGCTGTGTACGCGTCATCGAAGCTGCGTATGCAACGTGTACTGATACCCTGATTTTTCAGACGTTCAATATACGGTGCACCATCTTGCCCGATGGTGGCCATAATTAGGGGGTCACCGCTGAGCAGTTTCAGGTTGTAAGCGATATTGCCCGCGCATCCCCCGTACTCGCGGCGGATGCCAGGCACCAGAAACGCAACATTAATCTTGTGAAGCTGATCGGCCAGCAAAGCTTCTGAAAACCGTCCGTGAAAGGACATAATGGTGTCAAACGCAAGTGAACCACAAATCAGTGAAGTCATAGGAATGATGTTGTTGTATGAGCCGATGGCCCGGTTCTCTGGGATGGAAAATTACAGATAGAAAATCTGGATATTGAACTCATGGGCCGGATTGCCACTGAGTTCAAAGCGCAGGCGAACTTCGCGCTCTGAGGCAGCGGGTATGCCTCCACGGATTTCGCTGGCTTTCAGGAAATCGGATGGCATGAAGATTTTGCGGATCTCGGTTTGTCCTGTTGCATTGTTCAGTTGAAGATCCAGCGCCGGCCAGGCTTGGCTCGTTGTACCGATATTGCGAATCAGAATAATCAGCTCGAAATAATTGTCCTGATCCTGCAGCTTTTGCAGATGGCGTGATTCGATGGACAACGCTTCGATTTGTGCAGGCAGGGTGATCGTGCAGCCGACGCGGCGGCAGACGGCGCGCATGTATCGCGCTGCTTCGGGAGAGCGCGCAGCAATTTCATTGCGGAACAGATACCCCAGCTGTGCGGTTAGAGCGCCTAACAGCAAAGGAATCCCACCGATGAGCACAACCTTCCAGACGCGACTCAGACGTTTGCGCTGGCGGGCTTCATGAACGAACCCGGGTGAAGGGTGTTCGGTTTCTTCCTCCTCGTTGGCAGGCGATAACCCGACGGGCGCTGGTTCACTCCACGGTTTGCTCTGCAGTTCAGCGATGGCTTTGGACAGCGCATCCAGCTCTTCCTGCATACTTGACTCGCTAGGAGCTGCCGTCGCGCGCAACGATCCGAAATCAATCAGGGTCATGCGACCCGTCGCACTGTCTTCGGTGTGGGTGCGTTCCTGTGGCTCTGTCAGCTCTGTGCGCTCGAATACATAAACTTCGCCATTGAAAATCTTCCTGCACGCGCCGCAGCGCACCATGCCGTCACGCAGTGACAGTTGTTGCGGTGTCACGCGAAAATACGTTTGACAGTGCGGGCAGCGGGTGGCGAGTACTGTGGACATGAAGCCTGAGTCAGTCAGTACGCTGGCCGGCAAGTGCCACCCAGCCATCAAGTTCGGCCCACACGGAAAGCGAGATGAATGGCGCGTAGCTCGCGAGGACTTCATCTGCTTGATGCGCCAGCACGCCAGACAAGACCAATGCGCCGCCCTGCGCCACCCGCCCGCAGAGCATAGGCGCCATTAGTTTCAGCGGGCTGGAGAGAATATTGGCCATAACGAGGTCATAACGAGTAGTCGATCGGGCAGCTTTGAAATCTGCTGGCAGGAAAAAATGGATCTCGCAGTGATTGCGTTCTGCATTGTCATTGGCGGAGGCGATTGCCTGTTCGTCAATATCCACACCATTAACCGATTCGAGGCCTAGTTTTTTCCCCAGCATCGCCAGTATGCCTGAGCCGCAACCGTAATCCAGCATCGTTTTTCCTGCTGGGGCATGGGACTCAAGCCACTCCATGCACAGCCGGGTGGTCGGGTGACTGCCAGTGCCAAAAGCAAGACCAGGATCCAGTTCGAGGACCATTCCGTCGGGCTCGGGCGCCTCATGCCAGCTTGGCACGACCCAGATATGGCGGCCAATATGGATGGGTTCAAACTGGGATTGCGTCAGTCGAACCCAGTCCTGTTCCGCGACCGTACGCAGTGAGAAAGCCAGTGGTTCGGCTATTCCGGACAGTAGGCAGGCATCGCGCACGATAGCCTCGCAGTCCGCTCTTGCTTCGGCCAAGGCGATAACGCGGCTGTGTTCCCAAGCATGCTCGGTCGGTTCCATGCCGGGTTCACCAAATAAAGGGCGCTCGGCTTCGGTGCCCTCATCGGCATCCTCAACGGAGACCGAGAGCGCGCCGGCTTCGATCAGCGCATCCGATACTTGCTCGGTTTGATCACGCGGTACTTCCAGGATGATCTCGGTCCAGCTCATGATGACCGCTTATTTTTTGTTGGCGAGTTTTTGTTCGAGGTAATGAATATTCGTACCACCCTCGGCAAAACGGGCATCGATCATCAGTTCCCGATGGAGTGGGATGTTCGTCAGAATGCCCTCAACGACCATTTCGGAGAGCGCAATCTGCATGCGCTTGATCGCCTGATCGCGGGTAGCGCCATACGAAATCACCTTGCCTACCATCGAATCATAATTCGGTGGCACGTAATAACCGGCATAGGCATGAGAATCCACGCGAATACCAGGGCCGCCAGGCGCATGCCAGGATTGTATACGGCCGGGTGAGGGTGTGAATTTATACGGATCTTCTGCATTGATGCGGCATTCGATCGCATGCCCCTTGAGTACGATGTCGCGCTGACGGTAGCGCAGCTTTTCGCCGGCGGCGATGCGAATCTGTTCTTGCACGAGATCGATACCGGTCACCATTTCAGTGACGGGGTGCT
>SYFN01000201.1 GCA_005800405.1 Burkholderiales bacterium | reverse complement strand
ATTCGCCGTTGATCATCACCGTCGCGGGCGAATCCGCGATGGTTTCGATTAACTTGCGGATCTCGCGCATCGGTTGGCTGTTGCCAATGATGGGACTCGGTTGGCGCATGAGGTCGGCGTATCCTCGGACGGTGGCTGGGCTGCAGTCTCTTCTACTGCCCGGAATAAGGCAGGAAAAGTTCTCCAATGTTTCCTGATTGGAACATAGCATAGTGAAACTGTCAACGCAGGTCCTGGTCGACTGCCTGGATCAAAATTGCATTTAATACAACCGCTTCAGGCACCATCGGCAATTGGCAGTTTTATCGATTGGAAGGCACCGGAGGCGAGAGTGTTTACAATGGCCGTTGCCACCTATCCTCTTGCGAAGGAACCGACAACACCATGAGCACGATTGTGCAATTGCGCCGCATTCTCAAAGAGAGTCATACGATCGCCGTAGTCGGCCTATCGGCGGACTGGTTCAGACCGTCTTACTTCGCTGCGAAATATATGCAAGAGCATGGTTACAAGGTCATCCCGGTCAATCCAAAATACGCCGAGATCCTGGGTGAGCGCTGTTACCCTGATTTGAAATCCATTCCAGAGAAGGTTGATATCGTCGATGTATTTCGCAAAAGCGAGGATTGCGTACCAATTGCGCATGAGGCTGTCGCCATCGGCGCGAAAAAACTCTGGCTGCAAATCGGCGTCATCAACGAAGAAGCCAGACAGATTGCCGAAACTGCCGGCCTCGAGGTAGTCATGAATCGCTGCGTCAAGATCGAATATGCCCGACTGTTTGGTGGTCTGGGCTGGTTCGGTGTCAACACACGGATCATTTCAGCCCGCCGACCTGTTTGATTTGTCATCCGACTTATACCCACCCAAATCATGTCCCAAGACCACGTTTACGATTTCGACACACTGTGCCTGCATGCAGGTCAGCTACCGGACGTCGCCACTGGCGCTCGCGCAGTACCGATTTATCAGACCACCTCCTATGTCTTTGACAGCGCGGATCATGCGGCGAGTCTGTTCAATCTGCAAACTTTTGGCAATGTGTATTCGCGGCTCTCCAACCCCACGGTCGCGGTGCTGGAGGAGCGCGTGGCGGCACTCGAAGATGGTCGCGCGGCAGTGGCGACCTCCAGCGGCATGGCTGCGCAGATGATTGCGATGCTTAACCTGTGCGAAGCGGGTGACGAGATCGTCGCAGCGCGCACGCTGTATGGCGGTACACACACGCAACTGCATGTGAATTTCCGCAAGCTGGGTATCAACACGATTTTTGTGGATTCGGATGATCCGGAAAATTTCGCGCGTGCGATCACGCCGAAAACAAAACTCCTGTACGCGGAGACGATCGGCAATCCGTCCATGAATGTCCTGGACATCGAAAAGGTCGCAGCGATTGCAGCCCACGCGGATTTACCCCTCTTCATCGATAACACTTTCGCCAGCCCCTACCTGTGCCGTCCGTTTCAGTGGGGCGCGGCCGTGGTCATGCACTCGGCGACGAAATTTCTGGGTGGGCATGGCACGACGATGGGCGGCGTCATCGTTGAGTCGGGCAAATTCAATTGGGGCAATGGCAAATTCTCCACCATGACCGAGCCTTCAGCGGGCTATCACGGGGTCCGCTTTTATGAAACCTTTGGCGACTTCGGTTTCACCATGAAATGCCGCATGGAGGGATTACGCACCTTCGGTCCCGCGCTCTCGCCGATGAATGCTTTTCTGCTGCTGCAAGGCGTAGAGACGCTGCACCTGCGCATGGAACGCCACTGCAGCAATACACAGAAAATCGCCGAGTATCTGTCCATGCATCCCAAGGTCTCATGGGTCAATTATCCGGGACTGAAGAACAACAAGTACCATGAACTGGCCAGGAAATATCTGCCCCGTGGCGCAGGTGCCGTGCTGTCGTTTGGGGTCAAAGGCGGTGCCGAGGCAGGACAAAAGTTCATTGAAAATGTGGAGTTCCTCTCGCATCTGGCCAACATTGGTGACGCCAAGACGCTGGTGATTCACCCCGCATCCACGACGCACCGACAGCTATCGGAAGAACAGCAAATTGCGGCTGGCGTACCACCCGACCTGATTCGTCTGGCGGTGGGTATTGAATCAGTGGATGACATTCTCTGGGATATTGATCAGGCCCTCTCGAAGACGTGAACACCACTTGTGCCGGGATTACCGTCGTTGTTGAGCCGACCATCACATGGCGACCGTCATCCTGGCGAAAGGTGAAGCGGGGGTTTCAGACCGCTGGCGGTCTACTCGTGCAACAGAACTGGCTTGCAAACCAGAGCGCGCCCTGCAAAGGGGAATCCAGTGTCATTCGCCGAATAACAGAAAAAGTTATTTGACATCTTCCGAATAGCAGCAAGCTCATGCCGAGATCCCGATTGCCTCTGGCATCACACTCACCCCGCTCTAACCCAGCAAACGCTCCGCCAGCCAAACACAAGCCATCAACAAGATACTGATTGATCCCCAGCGCTGAATCAGTCTGACCACACGCTCATTACCAAGCACAGGCCAGAGCAGCAAGCCAGCCACCAGCACCACGGCCAGCTGACCCAATTCCACACCGAGATTAAAAGCCACCAGCGTTTCGATGAAATGCGACGAAGACAGGCCCAACTCACGCAGTCCGTTCGCAAAGCCAATGCCGTGAATCAAGCCAAAACCCAGTGCGAGTTTCCATGACTGCCTGCCCTCGCCGCCGCGCAGATTGAGCAGTGCGGATACAATGGTGGAAGCTGCAATCGCAGATTCGATCAGTTTGTCTGGCAAGGCAATCCAGTCGAGTGCAGCAGCGGCCAGCGTTATGGAATGTGACAGCGTAAAGGCTGTCACCACTTTGAGCGCAAAGATACCGACGGTGCGCAGACTCGAATGCTCTGAAGCGCCCACAGTCTCGGATGCCGCGGATTCAACCGACAAAACCACCCTGCGCGGTGCCGCAAGGCCCAATCCGGGCAGCAGCAGACAGAGCAGAAACAGAAGATGATCGGGGCCACTCCAGATATGAAAGGCGCCTTCGCGCGCGTAAGTCCACAAGGTTTCTGCCAGTGCGATCTCGCGCAAGGGCAAACGCTGCACCGCATGCCGTGAGTCGAGCACCGTGGTGGATTCCAGAGCGCCGCTATTGAGCTTCAGGAAAGCACGTGCGACTTTTTCTTCTTCATTGAAAAAACCATATCGCACCAGCAGATACGCCGTATTGGCGGGCAATGCCGCTGAGGTATGTGTCTGACGAACGTAGAGCCCGTCATTGTGCACCGTGACTTCCTGTGCCTGAAAAGTCAGCGACAGTGGATCACCATCGGCCTCCAGCGTGAGCGACTCACCGACAAGCGCTGCGAGCCTGTCTCGCATTTCTTCAAGTTCGTGTCGCCGGATCTCTTTTTGTTTTTCAGGCGGTATTTGCAGCAAGCTGTTTAGATCGCGTACTGCAAAATCAATCTGCACTGACACACCCGCCTCGGTACTGCTAATGCGCACATAACTATTGCCGGACTGGTGCGCGGCAGCGATGAGCGGCAGCAGCAAAACAAAAAGCAGGCAGTGCCGTACCTGGTTCAATAGCCTCATGGTGAAGACAAGGCCTCCAGCGTGGCCAGCTTCAGACTCGAAGGCCACTGGGTACGAAATTTTTTGACGATCTCCGCGACACGTGCCTGACATTTCGCCTTGGGTAAGGCAGCGGATTCCAGTGCCTGCAGATAATGTATGCCCAGAATGAAATGGACTTCCTCACTATCGATACCTGGATCACTCAGCGGCAACAGATTTTCTCCAAAGCCGATCATCTCGAGCAGACTTTCCTTGCTTTGCTTGATGGGTTTGAGCGGATTATCGACGAAGCTGTCATAAAAATGGTACTTGAACAAGAGGAAGCGTGCGTGCGAAGCCTGCTTGCCGCGCGGGTCCAGTGCGAGTGCTTCGCGATACGGACGCGGGTCGGATAAATACAAACGCGTCTGTCGCGATAGCTGAAGTTTATGCACCAAGGCGTTGAGCATATTCACCAGCACGGAGGTCTCCAGCCCTTGCGTCTTGCCGTGACTGATGATGTCTTCGTTGAGCAGTGCGCGTATCTCGTCAAGGTTCTTGCCCGTCTCCAGCCAGGCGTTCGCACGGACCGCCGCAGGGGCATTGCCTTGCGCAGTCTTGGCGAGCTCGTCGAGCCGGGACAGATAGGCCTTGCGTGCATCGGCGCTGATGGCATCGTGCGCATGCCCATTCACCACTGACAACAGCAAACCCAAAAACAGACATCCGGAACGCATGGTCTTGAAAGCATACATCAGCGGCCTTCTTGACATTACTTGCCTTCCGAACGAGGCAACTCGATCTTCTCACCCAGCGCCGCGGCCCGAGCACCAGGATGCACCTTCATGCCGAACTTGCCCTCCAGAGGCACCGACAAGTACATCGGGCCTGCAGCTTCCAGCAGCGTCACTGCAATCAGAAAGCCGTGATGTAACGGCAGATCCTCACGCGCGACCAATACATGTGTGCCATTGTCGAGCATGATCTGCAGCGGCATATTGGGATAATCTTCGAAAGGTGCAGCACCCGTCATGATCGCTCGGGCGTGCTGATAGGAGAGCACCGCGAGCTTCGATTGGTCTGTCTTGAGCAGACTGGCCACCCGCGCTACATCGCGTGCGCGACTGACCATGGCTCGCGACAGCGGCAATTTTTTACGCAGATAGTCAACCCACTCATCACCGATGGCATCGCCGGGAAGATCACTGTGCGATGTCAGTATTTGCAAATTGCGTTTGCGGAAAAGATCCCATTGCGCATAGGGCGTGTGTGCAAGTGCGTGTGCTGCTGGCCAGAGTCCGGCTGCAAGCATGAGGATGGCATTACCGATAAATCGTCTTCTTTGCATGGTTCATTCCAAAAAAAGAGCGAGGAAAATCCTCGCTCTTTTTACTTCGTTACCACAGAAATTACTTCTTACCGAAGATTTCCATCGGGCAGATCGTCGTCACAGCGTAGTTAGGCACGTCAACCACGTTGCTGATACGCAGATCACAGGCGACGCTGGTGACAACAAATGCCTGCTCTTTGGTCAGACCTTTGGTGGCTTGCAGCCAGTCGAGCATCTGGATCAGCGAGTTCCGTGCGGCGAGTGTGACATCGTTGGACAGGTTGGTCAGCGGCTTGATTTTTTCGCTGTCCAGATAGGTCCACTGCGGTGGCACTTCGCCCGCTTTCTTCAGCGGATAGCCCACGGTAGCGTGGAAGCTGTCTGGCTCGAGCTTCTTGAGTTGCGAGCCGCCTTCGAAATGCGGCTGCTTGACTACCGAGGCCATGCCTTTGCGGATTTCGGTCTGAACCGTCACAACAGCACCCATTTCAATCGCCGTGCCGGCCACTTCGCCATCGCCCTGTGCGAAGTGCACGTCGCCGATGAAGAAGCCGCAACCGTCAACGAAGCATGGCAGCAGCAGCGTGGTGCCTTCGACCATTTGCTTGACGTCCATGTTGCCGCCGTTTTCACGCGGTGGAATGGTACGCAGGCACTTGTCCTTGTGGCTACCGTTCGGTCCGCAGACATCAGCAGGACGCGCATTGGTTGGCTCAGGCGGCAGTGCGACACCACCCGCTTTACCCAACTGAGTTTCGCGAGCAAGCCACTGGTCCACTTCAGCTTCGCCTGGCATCACGCCAACCGAACCCATGAAACCATTCATAGGAATGCGCACGCCGGGCACTTGCTCAGACACTGCCTCGTAACGATTCAACTTCCAGTTCGCGACGAAGGGCTCGGCGTACAAGTCCGGCAGAAAACCGAAACCTGGAATGATGGTGGTGTAACCATATTCATTCGGGTTGATGTCAATCAGTTTGACTGCCAGCACATCGCCGCGCTTTGCACCTTCGATGTAGATCGGACCGGTCATCGGGTGGATCAGGTTAACGTCGATCGCGGTGACGTCTTTTGGCTTCGAATTAATGTTCAGGTTCGAATCCAGCGCATCACGCGTGTGCACGACGATCAGATCGCCTGGCTTTGCACGTGCAACTGGCTTGATGGCCGGGTGGTAGCGGTTGAAACAGTTCGGGTCTTGCTCACAATGAGCGCCCTTCTTTTTGACTTCGACAATCGTCTGTGTCTTGACATCCGCCGTGTCCGCAAACGCGAACTGACCGATGCCGGCCGCCGCCATGGCGACAAGCAGTGCTGGCATTAAACGCATCGCTACTCTCCGTTTCAAAGGGAAGGTTATAAGTTTTTGTACTACCGAGACTACGTTTTTACCGGGAATTATAAAAATCGAGCGTCCGGTGCTCCCTCATTCTTCCGGATATCGATCTGTTTGTCTAGGCAAACATTCAATAAAAGAAATCATGCTGGGAATATCGGCCATTCAATCGAACGGGGTCCCGAGAATGGTCTCGCGGCGCCGACATCGCCTTGTTTCAGGCCGTCCCCATGGCAATCACTTACTGCATTTATAGTTTATTTTTTTATAGTTTGTTTTCATGTATATTGTTAAGGTTCTTTCCCCTCAACAACCTGTGCCATGGCCCTGACCACTGACTTCGATCTGCCCGCGATGCGAACTGCCGCCGACCAGGCCTGTTCGCTGATGCGAGTGATGTCCAATCCCGACCGTCTGATGCTGCTCTGTCAGCTCGCGCAGGGCGAGCGCCGCGTGGGTGAGCTCGAAACGTTACTGGACATACAGCAACCCACCCTGTCCCAGCAGCTGGCGGTGCTGCGCGACGAATCACTGGTGGAAACACGGCGCGAAGGGAAACAGATTTTTTATCGCATCACCAGTGACACCGTACTCGCGGTACTCGCGGTGCTCTATCAGCAATACTGCGCCCCACCTGAAGGAGACTCTGCATGACAATTGACTGGATACATTTCACACCGGGTATGTCGCTACTGGGCGGCGTGCTGATCGGTATCTCTTCTGCGTTGTTTATTTTGGCCAACGGCCGCATCGCAGGCATCAGCGGCATCCTTGGCGGCTTGCTCAGGCGCAGACCGGGCGACATGCCCTGGCGGGTCGCTTTTCTGCTGGGCTTAGTTGCTGCGCCCGCGGCGATTTTTGCGCTGACCGGCCCACTCACGGCAACGATCGAAGCCAATACGGAGGTGCTGGTGATCGCGGGACTCCTGGTCGGCATCGGTACGCGCTACGGCGCAGGCTGTACCAGCGGTCATGGCGTTTGGTGTTTGTCGCGACTGTCGCCGCGTTCGCTGGTGGCCACGCTGGCCTTCATGGGCGCCGGCATGGCGATCGTGTTCGTGATGCGTCATCTTTTGACCTGAGAGAGTCTCATATGAAAAACATATCGATACCCTATCCTCCTTCATCGTTGGCCTCATCTTTGGCATCGGATTGATCTTTGCCAGGATGACCGATCCATCGAAAGTGATTGGCTTTCTGGATATCGCCGGTCACTGGGATCCGTCGCTGGCTTTTGTGATGGGCGGCGCGATTCTGGTGGGCTTGGTCGCTTTTCGTTTCGCCAGCAAGCGCACCACGAATTTCATTGGCGGCGCGATGCACCTGCCCACGAAAAATGACATCGACCGGCGTCTGATCATTGGCAGTCTGCTGTTTGGTGCCGGCTGGGGCATGGCCGGCTTCTGCCCAGGCCCTGCCATCACCTCACTTGGCACGGGAAATCCAAAAGCGGTTATCTTTGTGTTTGCGATGGTGGCGGGGATGGCCTTGTACGAGCTGGCCGACCGATTTATTTACCAACCCCGCAGCGTCAGCGCACCGTAAACTTCTTGTTAACCTGTTGTCCACTCACCTGAGGAGAATCTCATGAATGCCAACGTTGGATCGACTGATCGTGCACTCCGCATCTTTGCTGGCAGCTTGCTTATCCTGCTGTCACTGCTGAACGTTATTGGAGCCTGGGGCTGGATAGGCCTCTTGCCTATTGCCACGGGAGCGCTTCGGTTCTGCCCTGCCTATACCGTGCTCGGACTGCGCAGCTGTCCGATGGAATCCTCGAGCGATCATGCCTAAGCGACGCTCGAAAGGTTTCGCCAATCCTGCCCAGACCTGGGATGCGCGTTTCTCGACCGACGACTACATCTTCGGCACCGCGCCAAATGTATGGCTGGCACAGCATCGCGACCTGCTCCCCGCGGGCGGTCGTGTGCTGGCCGTGGCGGATGGCGAGGGTCGCAACAGTGTCTGGCTGGCACAGCAAGGGATGCAGGTGGATGCCTTTGATATTTCCCCGGTCGGTGTAAGCAAAGCAACCAGGCTGGCGCAGCAAGCAAACGTGCAAGTGAATTATCAGGTGCGTGACGTCGACAACTTCGACTGGAAGGTCGGCGAGTACGATGCGGTGGTCGCGATCTTTATTCAGTTTGCCGATCCAGACACACGTGCCACGCTGTTCAATCGCATGAAATCGGCGCTGAAATCGGATGGCGTCATCCTGCTGCAGGGTTATACGCCCAAACAACTCGATTACAAAACAGGCGGACCGCCGAACCTCGATCATCTTTATACCGAGGAACTTCTGCGCGATATCTTTGGCGATATGAACATTCTTGAGCTGCAGGCTTATGAAGCTGTGCTTCGAGAAGGCATGCAGCACAGCGGCCAGTCTGCACTGGTGGGTCTCGTGGCCCGCAAACCGTTCGGCTGAAACTGCCAACAACCCCCCCACATCAGGTGAAGGGTTCGGGTCTGCATCCCGGAGCCTTCACCACCATCTCAAGCCACCCAGCAATGTCACATTGCTGTACCAAATTTTAATAATTCAGCGCGAATTATTCGAACCATTTTCAAGCCATTGCACTAAATCCCTGTTAATTAGCCCGTCCCCCTGCCCCGTCCCGGGAAGCAGGCGGCTGACGACGTGATAATTATTAAAGGCTTTTAGGAGGAATCCATGCAACACAATTTAACCACCAACCCGGGCACGAACCAAACACCCCTGCAAAACAATATCGCACCTCCCGAAACCACAGGAACCAGCGCCACCACGCCCAAGAATCGACCGCGCATGAACTCCAGAGAAAAAGGGGAAATCATCACGCAACTTGATGGATGACGCTTTAGAAATGGCATTGAATTATTTCTCGACAGCGACAGCGATAGTGAAAGCGAACACTTTGGCAAGAAAGCGAAGAATGCAGGATCTGTCCCCAAAAATGGCAGAACGCCTAATCATCCTGACAATAAACTCCCCCGCGATATTGATTCCAGCACAAATCAAATCTCCGGGGAATCACTTGCAACGCAATGTCATCATCTACAGTCGGCAATTCAATCCGGAAATCTCGAGGAAGTGAAAGCACCGATCACAAAACAGCCTGATCTTGCTGTCAAAGCAGACCAGCAAGGTTTATCCCCTCTGCTTCGCGCCATAAGTAACGGCCATCCTGACATTGCTGACATACTGGTTTTGGGCAACGCATCACTGGATTACCAAGACAAATCTGGCAACACGGCAATAACACTGGCCATTACTCGGGGATATCTGTCACTTGCGGAAACTATGATTCTAAAGGGCGCCTCTATCAACCAGGAAAACAAAGACGGATGGACCCCTCTGAGATTCGCGGTCGAAATGAGCAACACACCAGCAGCAAAACTGCTGATCCGCGCGGGAGCAAATATTAATCATGCAGATCAACAAGGTTTAACCTCATTGATGAGTATGGCGATGATTGGCGATGTCGAAATGGTCAAACTGCTGATCGGCCTGCGCGCAGAGATTGATCAGACAAATAGGGAAGGAAATACCCCGCTTATTTTTGCAGTTAAAAACGGCCACGCCGAAGTGGCAAGAATATTGATCACTGAAAATGGAAAAGCTGATCAGGCGAACGATCGAGGAAACACACCCTTGATAGCCGCAGCTCTTAATGATCGCGCCACAGTTGTCCAGCTGCTGCTCAATGCCAAGGCAGACTTTCAATTGCAAAATAATAATGGCGATAGCCCGCTATATTTGGCCACTGTTCATTCGAGAATAGAAGTAATAAAACTTCTGATACCAAAAATTATTAAGCACTATCTCGGTTATTTCGATCCATATGAATTGTTCTCAAGAGAGTTAAATTACATTAGGTGAATTCAAGGACGAAGTGCAACTTTGATTAATGGGTTGGATGGCTGAGGTGCATTAGTATCAAAGCCTTTTGACCAGCCAGTCGAAGAAGCACATGACCTATACACACCTCAGCCAAGCCGAACGTTATCAGAT
>SYFN01000200.1 GCA_005800405.1 Burkholderiales bacterium | reverse complement strand
GGAAACCGCGCAGATCGCAGTGCAGGCATCGCTCACTGGGCATCTGGTGCTGGCGACCTTGCACACCAATGATGCGGTTGCTGCAGTGGCGCGCTTACTCGACATGGGCATAGAACCGTTTCTTTTGTCGTCCTCGCTGCTGGGTGTTGCCGCACAACGACTCGTACGCAAACTGTGTTCGTATTGTCGGCAGTTCGATGGTCAGCATTGGCATGACGTGGGCTACGACAAATGTGGCAACACTGGCTATCACGGTCGCGTGGGTATTTATGAATTATTACTCACGACCGATGCTATTCGTGAACAGATTCACAACCGCGTATCGGAAGCAGATATTCGTGCCAGTGCGCAGCGCAACGGCATGCGGAGCATGCGCGAAGATGGCGAGCGCTGGCTGCAGGACGGCACGACGACTGAAGCTGAATTATTGCGTGTAACAAAAGAATGAGTACGAACTGACGATGCTTGCTTATCGCTATGAGGCTATCGATATCGCCGGCAAGGTCAGCAAGGGAGTGATCAACGCGGATAATCCGCGTTCCGCACGCAGCGATTTGCGCGCGCGGTCTGGTATCTATGGGTATGGATGTCGTCGTGGGTCAGGCGGTAGTATCGACCTACCGTTATCAGCGCTATTTCGGTGATCGCGTATCTACGGTGGAACTAGCGCTATTCACGCGCCAACTGGCCTCGCTGCTGGAGGCGCAGTTACCGCTGGAGCAGACATTGACTGCCTTGCTCGAGCAGGCAGAGCGATCTTATATGCGTGATCTGATTGCAGCGATACGTTCTGAAGTCATGGGCGGCGCATCGCTGTCGGATGCGATGGCGCAGCATCCGCGGGATTTTACCGACATCTATCGCGCGCTGATAGCGTCGGAAGAGCACATCGGGCAATTGTCCAGTGTGTTGTCACGATTGGCTGATTTTGTCGAGCGACGCAATGCCCTGGTGCAGAAAGTGCGGCTGGCTTTTACTTATCCGGTCATCTTCACTGCAGTGGCGTTAGCGATCGTCATTTTTTTGCTGACCTATGTGATGCCGCAGATCGTGTCCGTTTTCGCCAATACGCGGCAACAATTACCGTTTCTAACGGTCGCGATGCTGGCACTTTCCAATTTTGTGCGTCACTGGGGCTGGCTGCTTGCATTGATTCTGGCAGGCGCGGGCATAGCTGTGCGCTGGGCACTGCGCGGCCCCGTGTTAAAAATGCGATGGCACACCTGGAAACTGAGTGCACCTATTTATGGACGCTTTGAGCGCAGTCTGAATACCTCGCGCTTTGCCAGTACACTGGCGATTACGATCAGCTCAGGTATACCGATACTGCGTGCGCTTCAAACGAGGCGCCATACCTTGTCCAATAATGCCTTGCGCGCACAGGTGGAGGCAGCAACAGCCAGCGTGCGCGAGGGCGTGGGTCTGGCACGTGCGTTATCGGACCATCCGCATTTTCCTCCCTTGCTCATTCACATGATTCGCGCCGGTGAAGTGACGGGCGAGCTGCCTGCGATACTCAATCGCGCAGCGCAAATGCAGGACCAGGATCTGGAGCGCCGGGCCCTGATGATTGCCGGGCTTCTGGAACCCGCATTGATTCTGGCGATGGGAGTGGTTGTGCTGCTGATCGTACTGGCAGTGCTGATGCTGATCATCGAAATCAATCAGCTGGTACGCTGAGTGATTGCATGGTGGATGAGCAGTCTGAGATGAAACGATTGCCTGGCGTTTTTTCTTTTTTTGTTGTTTCTTGCCTTGTCCGCAACGCTGGCATATTGGATTGTGCAGTGGACAGCACTTGCACCACGGACAGTATCGGCACCACCTAAAAGCGAACATTCAATGCCACCGGTAAGTGTTGCAGCCAGTTTGTTTGGCGAGCGTTCATCTGGCAGTGCCATCGCGAATCTGCAACTGCGTGGTGTGGTTCACGCAGGCAGTGAGCCTGATAGCGTGGCCATCATTGCCCTAGAGGGCAAACCGCCGCGTGCGCTCACGGTGAATAGTGAGATTGTGTCCGGCGTGATCGTAAAAGAAATTCTGAATAAAACCGTGGTGGTATCCGAAAAAGGTGCGGAGCGCGAATTAGGCCTGCCAGCCTTTGCCGCACAAGAGGGGAGTGCAGCAGCGCCGCAAGCCAGCATGCCACCAGCCCCGAATCTCCCCATCGCAAATCCTTCAGCTGCCGTGCATACCGCAATCAGCTCGGGTGCGTCGGGCAGTGGCGGTACTCGCGCAAACGGCACGCCGCCCGCCGCTACTCTGCGACCAACAAGCCAGCCGCAGGGTATTGCATCACCTGCTGCATTGGAGCCTGCGAAGCCGCCATCCAGCCAATGAGGTCTCAGCTTAGTTAGGATCGCTTAGGCAATGCAATTTCAGTCGTCATCCTTGCGCATCATAAGTCGAACCAGTTCACGCTTTCGTTGTTGTCGGTGTGCAGCACTACTTTTGCGATGAGATCCGGCAAGACGCTGGCGGGTGGCGATAGCGACAGGATTACGAGGTTTGGGTATTTTGAGATTCGTGGCCACGTTCGCTGTCATCAGAGGACATAGCGTGACAGGTCTTCATCCACAGCCAGCGCTGCGAGCTTATCATCGACATAGCCAGCATCGACGCGCACAGCCGCACTGAGCTGTTGCCCCGCGCTGAATGACACGTCTTCGAGAAGCTTTTCCATCACTGTGTATAAACGTCGTGCACCAATATTTTCTGTTTTTTCATTGACCGAATAAGCAATCTCGGCAAGGCGACGAATACCGTCATCGGTAAATTCGACCAGCACGTTTTCAGTATTCAGCAGCGCTTGGTACTGGCGTGTAAGGCAGGCATCGGTGGAGGTCAGTATGCGCTCAAAGTCGGCAATCGCCAGCGACTCCAGCTCAACCCGAATCGGGAATCGCCCTTGCAGCTCAGGGATTAGATCCGAAGGCTTGGCCAGATGAAAGGCGCCAGAGGCAATGAAGAGAATGTGATCCGTTTTTACCATTCCGTATTTGGTGTTAACCGTTGTTCCCTCGACCAGTGGAAGCAAATCGCGCTGAACACCTGCGCGTGATACATCGGCACCCTGCGTACTGGCACGTGAAGCTATTTTATCGATTTCATCCAGAAACACGATGCTGTTTTGCTCGATGTTGATAATTGCTTTTTGGCGTAGCTCGTCTTCATTCACTAATTGCGTGGCTTCTTCTTCAACAATCAGTTTCATTGCTTCGGAAATTTTCAGCTTGCGGGATTTTTTACGACCGGCACCTAATCCTGAAAACATCGATTTGATTTGCTCAGTCATTTCTTCCATGCCGGGTGGGGCCATGATTTCCATTTGTGCGCGTGGTTCGGCGACGTCGATCTCGATCTCGCGATCATCCAGGGCACCTTTTCGCAGACGCTTGCGGAAAGTCTGTCGCGTTGTGTTGCTGGCCTTGTCTTCAATAGCACCGCTACCGGAAAAACCAAAATCACGCGCCGGGGGGAGCAGTACGTCCAGGATGCGGTCTTCAGCCGCATCTTCAGCCAGGGTACGGACTTCTCGCATTGCCTGTTCCCGAGTTTGCTTGATACCGATTTCGGTCAGGTCGCGAATAATGGTGTCAACATCGCGACCGACGTAGCCAACCTCAGTGAATTTGGTCGCCTCGATCTTGATAAACGGTGCATCTGCCAGCCGTGCCAATCGCCGGGCAATTTCGGTTTT
>SYFN01000199.1 GCA_005800405.1 Burkholderiales bacterium | reverse complement strand
TTTCACGCTGGCAGCGTGACCTGACTGAGTCCACCGTACTGCGCAATATTGGTATCGGATTGGGTTATGCGCTGCTCGCTTATGACAGCTGCTTACGCGGCCTGAACAAACTTGAAGTCAATACCGCACGAATCGCAGAAGATCTCGATCATAGCTGGGAAGTACTGGCAGAGCCCGTGCAAACAGTCATGCGTCGCTACGGCATTGAAAATCCTTATGAGCAGCTGAAAGAACTCACGCGCGGCAAGGGCATATCGAAGGATGCGCTGCAAGACTTCATTACAAATCTTGCGATACCGCAGGAAGCCAAGGACCTGCTGCTGGCAATGACACCGGCTTCTTATGTGGGCTTGGCTGAGAAGTTGGCGAAGGATATTTGAGGGTTGTGCTGGACCCGCCGGTGCTCTCGGCAAACCATAAAAAACCGGCATTCACGCCGGCTTTCTTGTTTACATGGGCAGGTACAATCAAACCACTGCCCCATCCGTCTCGTCCTTCGGTTTCACGGGCTTGAGCAAATCCTCTCGCTTCACGCCCAGCCACATCGCCACCGCCGCAGCAACGAACACCGATGAATAAATTCCGAACAAGATACCGATCGTCAGAGCCATCGCAAAATAATGCAGCGTGGGGCCGCCAAAAATCAGCATCGACAACACCATCAGCTGCGTTGATCCGTGTGTGATCACGGTTCTTGAAATTGTGCTCGTAATCGCGTGGTTCATGACTTCGGCCGTTTGCAGCTTGTTAAAACGACGATCACGAAAAGTCTCACGCACCCGGTCAAACACCACCACCGATTCATTGACCGAATAGCCCAGAACCGCCAGCACAGCAGCCAGTACTGTCAGCGAGAACTCCCACTGAAAGAACGCGAAAAATCCGAGAATGATAATCACGTCGTGCAAGTTCGCAATGATGGCAGCCACCGCAAATTTCCATTCGAATCGGAACGCGAGATAAATCATGATGCCGACGACCACAAAGGCCAGTGCCGTCAGACCATCATGCGCGAGCTCCTCGCCCACCTGCGGCCCCACGAATTCCACGCGCCGCAGGCTGACACTGGGATCTTGTGCTTTCAGCACCTCGATCACCTGCGTACTTGCTTGCGCTGAAGTTTTACCTCTCTGCACCGGCAAGCGAATCAACACGTCTTGTGCGGTACCAAAACTCTGCACCTGACTGTCAGTAAAGCCTAACGATGAGATGTTTTGGCGAATTCGTTCGAGGTCCGCAGGCTTGGTGTACGCGACTTCCATCAACGTACCGCCGGTGAACTCAATCGACAGATGCAGACCTTTGGCGAATAGGAAAAAGACAGCCGCGGCAAAGGTCAGCGCCGAGATGACGTTGAACACCAACGCATGCCGCATGAACGATATGTCTTTTTTTATTCTGAAAAACTCCATGACTTCCTTTCGGTGAACCTGACCGCCTCAGGCAGTTGGTTTCCAGACTTGTCCGATTGAGACGCTGTTGAGTTTTTTACGACGGCCATACCAGAGATTTGCCAGCGCTCGCGCGACCACGACAGCAGAGAACATGGACGTCAAAATACCAAGACAATGCACGACAGCAAAGCCCCGAATCGGTCCCGATCCAAAAATCAGCAGCGCAAGGCCCGCAATCAGCGTCGTGACGTTCGAATCCAAAATGGTCGCCCACGCACGCTCAAAACCCGCTGCAATCGCAGCCTGTGGTGAGTTACCGTTACGGAGCTCTTCGCGAATACGTTCATTGATCAGCACGTTGGCATCGATCGCCATACCCAGTGTGAGCGCAATCGCCGCAATACCTGGCAGCGTCAGAGTTGCCTGTAACAGCGACAGCAGCGCAATCAGGAGCATAACGTTGACTGCCAACGCAAAAACACTGAAGGCACCAAACAAGAGGTAGTAAATCACCATGAACACGGTGATGGCAGCAAACCCATATAAAGTGGAATTGAAACCCTTGCTGATGTTCTCCGCGCCCAGCTGCGGTCCTATCGTGCGCTCCTCAATGATTTCCATGGGTGCAGCGAGTGAGCCTGCGCGAAGCAGGAGTGCAAGATCCGTCGCAGCGGTGGGTGATTCCATACCCGTGATCTGGAAACGTGAGCCGAGCTCATCACGAATGGTTGCCACGGTCAGCACTTCACCCTTGCCTTTTTCGAACAAGACGATGGCCATGAGCTTGCCGACTTTGCTCCGCGTGGCCTCGCGCATCTTGCGGCCGCCGTCGCCATTGAGATCAATACTGACCGAGGGTTGCTGGTTCTGGTCAAAACTTGCACTGGCATCCGAAATGTAGTCGCCGGTAATGACCGGGTCTTTATAAAGAATGACCGGGGTTGCTTTGCCTGATTTGAAAAATTCGGAACCCAGTGGTACGGCTGCGCTTTCCTCGGTGCCGCGGCTGATGGATTCATCCACCATACGCACTTCCAGCGTCGCGGTGCGTCCAATGATGTCTTTCGCGCGCGAGACATCCTGTACACCCGGCAGCTGCACCACAATACGATCTGCGCCCTGACGTTGAATCACCGGCTCTGCCACACCCAGCTCGTTGACCCGCTTGGAGAGCGTGGAAATATTTTGTTGTACCGCGTCTTCCAGTGTTTTCTTGAGCGCCTCAGGATTGAGCGTTGCACGCAAACGCTGACCCTCGGTATCAGGAACCACGACCAGTACCAGCTCGGGCAACTGTGAACTGAGTACCTCACGCGCGGCGTTAAGAGTCGCCTCGTCACGGAAGCGGATATCAACTGCCTCCCCTTCACGCGACAAGCCTGAAAAGCGTACGCGCTTTTCAACCAGCAGCGCGCGAACGCTTGTTTGAATACCCTGCATGCGTTTAGCGAGTACTGCCCGGGAATCTACCTGCATCAGGAAATGCACACCACCTCGCAAATCCAGACCAAGGTACATGGGCAATGCATGCAAGCTTTGCAGCCAGCCCGGTGTATTGGGAAGCAAATTGAAGGCCACCAGATAGCTTGGGTCAGTGGGATCACTATCGAGCCCCTGCTCGAGCGCCGTCTTTGCCTTGAACTGCATGTCCGTGGTCGCAAAGCGAGCGCGTACCGTGCCGTTGTTGCCTAGGTCTTCATAGAAAACTGCTTCCGCCTGCACACCGGATTTCTCGAGAGCTGCACGCGCACGGCTGACCGTCTCAGGGCCCAGCTTGAGGGTTGCTTTCGCACTGCTGATCTGCACAGCCGGTGACTCGCCGAAGAAATTGGGTACGGTGTACAGCACGCCCATACACAGCACGAGCGAGATCAGTACATATTTCCAGAGAGGATAACGGTTCATGGCATCCTGCATCAAAAGAAAATGTCCGGCTCAGGAGCCGGACATGCGGGGCATCTGGGTATTACAACGCCTTGATCGTGCCCTTGGGCAGCAGTAGAGTCACTGCCGCTTTCTGCATGACGATGTCGGTACCTTCACCCACCTCGACCGTCACATAGCCATCGCTAACCTTGGTTATTTTGCCGACTACACCACCGGCAGTCACAATCTCATCACCCTTGGCCAGCGCATCAATCATCGCCTTTTGTTCTTTTTGCCGCTTCATCTGAGGACGAATCATCAAAAAGTACAGTACGACAAACATCAGGATGATGGGCAAGAAGCTCATCAGACCGCCTGCGGCGCCAGCGGGTGCCGCAGCCTGCGCATAGGCGTTGGAAATAAACATGGACTGCTCCGGTCAAGGGTTGTTCAAAGACCCTGCATTCTAGCATTTCGGCCCTCATCCATAGCTGCGCGGGCGCACCGACCTTCTTAACTGCTCGCCAGCCGCGTGCCGGGTGTCAGTCCGGCGCACTCGATTACATATTGGTAGATCGGATGACCGGAATTCTGCGCGCAATCCAGCGCAGACCAGCCCTGATGGGATTTGACTGCCAGCGACGCCCCATGCTCAAGGAGCACTCGAATCAAGGGCATATTGCTGAAATCACAAGCCAGCATCAGCGGCGTTTGACCCAGATCATCGTGGGCATCGACCAGCGCCCCAAGGCGCAGGAGGCGAATGGCAATAACCGGATCCAGCTCGCCATCGTGCAGCACTGTGCATCCAAGCAAACACCGTCGGTGCACATTGGCACCACGCGCGAGCAAAAACTCGACCAAAGCCTCGTTCCCCCACGCCGAGGCCAATTGCAGCGGGGTTTCTCGCATGACGTTGATACAGTCAATGTTCAAGCCCTTTTGAAACAACGCGCCTGCCAGTACCGGCGTCAGATAGTCTTGAAACAGCAATACATGTCCCCCACTCTCCACCAGATCAAGACGGGCACCCGCCTCAAGTAAGCGCCGCACCATGGCCTCATGCACCGGAAGTTCTCGGTGGTTTATCAGGCAAGTGAGTGGTGTCGCATTCAAATTATCAAGCTCGTTAACGTCATCCACCGCACCCTGCCCCAGCAGCAAGTCGACTGCAGCCACGCTCGAAAACATGCAAGCCCAGTGTAAAGGTGTGTGCCCATAAGTCGGATCTTTCTGGTGGATATTCTCGCCCGATAAAACTGCATCTCGGACGGTGGCCAGGCTCTCTGCATCATGCGCATGGCAACACAGTACAGATAATCGTGGCAAATGCTGCAATGAATCCGGCGAGCCCTCGGGTCTGTCACTGCCATTGGTAAGCATCAGCTCATCAAAGGAAAAGTCTCCAGACCAATCCTCATTAATCTGATCACATTCCGTCCTCCGTGCTCGTAACCTGGGTACCATTCGAGGTGTGAGCGTATCAAGCTGCGGCGCATCAGATTCTTCTTTTGAGTATTTATCCGAGCCGGGTGGCGTCGTAAATTTGGGTTTTATGAGCGGTGTTTCTGGCCAGCTGTCCATACGATATCACCCCCTCTTCTGTACCGTGAAAGTGAACCGTCACCGTCATGCGTCGGCATTGAGGAAAAAATTCTCGTGTGAAGTTCCGGAAAACCGTACGTCTTAGCGAATAACAGATTTGACTGATCGCTTACATCGGAATCTGCACAAAATAGTCTTCTGAATATCTAATTATGTCGGTGCAACCAGTTGCGCTCAGTCACCACGTATCCGATCAGCAGCAAATTGCACGCGGAACTCGGCAAAGCGATGCATGTCGATAGCCTTGCGCATGTCCCGAATAAGCTCAAGATAGTAGTGCAGATTGTGAATGGTATTGAGACGTGCACCAAGAATTTCTCCACATCGATGCAAGTGATGCAGATAGGCACGCGAAAAATTCTGGCAGGTGTAGCAATCGCAGCTGGCATCAAGCGGCTGATCCTCGTCTTTGTGACGCGCATTCTTGATCTTGACATCGCCGTAGCGAGTAAATAACCAACCATTGCGCGCATTGCGGGTCGGCATCACGCAAT
>SYFN01000198.1 GCA_005800405.1 Burkholderiales bacterium | reverse complement strand
CCCTTCAGGAAAAGCGAAGCTGCGAGGCGCGGAAATCCATGTAGTACAGCGGCGGATGCTGCCACTGGATGGCGCGGCGCTTCGCGAAGTATTCGCGCACGGGACCAAGGCATCAAAGCTTTCGAGCCTGGTTTGCTTGCACGCGCCAATCGCGGGTTTCTCTACATTGATGAAGTCAATTTGCTCGAAGACCACCTGGTCGATTTGCTGATCGACGTCGCAGCCTCTGGCGAAAATATGGTCGAACGCGAAGGTTTGTCAGTGCGTCATCCCGCGCGTTTCGTGCTGGTGGGCAGTGGCAATCCAGAAGAGGGCGAGTGGCGGCCGCAACTGCTGGATCGTTTCGGCTTGGCCGTTGATGTCACCACACCGACAGATTTGAAAATGCGTATCGAAGTCGTGCGGCGACGCGATGCCTATGAACGCTCACCTGAGGCCTTTGTAGAGACCTGGCGAAAAGAAGATGAAAAAATTCGCCGCCGCATAGTCGCAGCCCGAAAAAAACAGCCGGACGTTGATGTGCCTGATCACGCGCTCACGCGTGCCGCGCAACTCTGCATGGCATTGGGTACGGATGGTCTTCGGGGCGAACTCGCGCTCATGCGCGCGTCACGCGCGCTGGCGGCTTTTGAAGGACACGATGCCGTCAATGATTCTCATCTCAAACGCATGGCCGCCCCTGCGTTGCGACACCGACTAAGGCGCAACCCACTCGACGATGCCGGCTCAGGTACGCGGGTTGCTCGCGCCGTTGACGAAGTCTTTGCCTGACACGCGCCAGATCTCGACATGCGTTCGCACGTCATAAGGCAACATGCATGAGTCCAAACGCCGATCCTTCATCCGACGAAGTTCAGGACGGCCTCTGGCAGCAGGCGGTGCAGGTGGCCGTCTTGCTGGGGATTGATCCCGGCAGATTGGGTGGTGTGCGCCTACGCGCCTCAGCGGGACCCGTGCGTGATGCCTGGCTGAATTTGCTGCGTTCGCTGAGGAGTCCATCGCGCTGGGTGCGCATGCCTCTCTCGATTACTGATGAACGTTTGCTGGGCGGTCTCGATTTGTCCGCAACGCTGGCTACGGGTCGCCCGGTGCTGCAGCATGGGCTGCTGGTGGAGGCAGATGGCGGCACACTTATATTGGCCATGGCCGAGCGCTTGCCCACATCGACAGCAGCCAGGCTCACACAAGTTATGGATGAAGGCGCCGTGGTGCTGGAGCGCGATGGTCTTGCCGAGCGACGTGCGACCCGCTTTGCGGTGGTGGCACTTGATGAGGGTTTATCGGAAGAAGAATCGCTGTCGCCAGCGCTGCGCGATCGGCTCGCATTTGAACTCGATTTGCGTGCCATTTCGCCGCGTCGCATCAGTGAGGCCGACCTGCAGCAAATGGTTGCCGGCAGCATCGACGATATTGTCGCCGCGCGAGCAAGGCTGGCCGAGATTGATTTACCCGATGCGGTCGTGAGGGTTTTATGTGGCACCGCCCTGGCACTTGGTATTGATTCCATGCGTGCCTCGCTGATGGCGCTATCGGTTGCGCGTGCGAGTGCAGCGCTGGATGGTAATGAGCTTGCCACCGATGATGATGCGCGCATCGCAGCCGCGCTTGTGCTTGCACCACGCGCGACGCGAATGCCCCAAGCGCCGGAACCGAAAGAGCCCGAGGAAGCACAAGCGCAACAGGAACAAGAAGACACACCACCGCCTGATCGCGATCATGATCAGCAGGACCACGACGCGGCACCACCCAACCCCGGTGAAAACAAACCCATGGAAGATCGCGTGCTTGATGCCACCAAGGCTGCGATTCCCGCGGGTTTGTTATCCCAATTGCTGGCGGGCAGTTTGCAGCAGCGTGCGACCAGCGGCAAATCCGGTGCAAGCATCAAAGGGGGTCAGCGCGGCCGGCCTGCAGGGTCGCGCCGTGCGCAGCCAGTGCATGGCAGCCGCTTGCATCTGATCGACACGTTACGCGCGGCAGCGCCTTGGCAAAAAATACGCAAAGCCACACTATGCCCAGACGCGCAACAACGTGTGCAGGTACGCTCCGATGATTTTCATATCGCACGTATCAAACAAAAAACGGCAACAACCACGTTGTTTGTCGTCGATGCTTCCGGCTCTTCCGCCCTGCACCGGCTGGCCGAAGCGAAAGGTGCGGTTGAATTGCTGCTGGCCGATTGTTATGTCAGACGCGATCAGGTCGCGCTGATTGCATTTCGCGGCAAGGTCGCTGAATTGCTGTTGCCACCAACGCGCTCGCTCGTACGCGCCAAGCGCAGCTTGTCGGGGCTGCCGGGGGGTGGTGGCACACCACTGGCAACCGCGATTGATACCGCAGCCAGTATTGCGGAGGGTCTTCGCCGTCGCGGACAGTCACCGCTCATTGTTCTGCTCACCGATGGTCGTGCCAATGTGGCGCGCGATGGGACGGGTGGTCGTGAGCGTGCGCAAGCCGAAGCAACCCAGGCAGCACGTCAGTTCTCAGGCCTGCAGATACCTCTGCTGTTCATTGACACCTCACCCAAACCGCAACAAGAAGCGGCGCAACTGGCTGGGGCCATGCGAGCGCGCTACATCCCTTTGCCGCATGCGGGTGCAGCAGCGGTATCCATGGCGGTACGCGCAGCCACGCAGAACGGAGCGCGTTAGTTTGGGCGACCGTTTGCAATGGGAGATTGACGGGCGCGATTGGCCCAATCGCAGTGCCAGTCGTTTCGTTACTGCGGCTGGATTGCGCTGGCATGTGCAGCAATTCGGTCCCGCGCCAAGTGATGCGTCGGTGATTGTGCTGCTGCATGGCACCGGCTCATCTTCGCATTCATGGCGCGATGTCGCGCCGCGCCTTGGCGAGGACCACAGCGTGGTCGTCATGGATTTGCCCGGTCATGCATTCACGACGATGCCGCCGAATGCAGACCAATCATTGGCAGGCATGTCGCGCAATGTTGCGGCACTACTGCATGAACTGAAAATTTCGCCGACCGTTATCGTCGGGCACTCAGCCGGTGCCGCTGTGGCGGCGCGCATGATTCTTGATCAGCCGATTTCACCTGCGGCCTTGGTCAGTCTCAATGGGGCTTTTATTGCCTTTGGTGGTTTGGCGGGGCAGTTTTTTTTGCCCGTTGCGAAGTTACTTGCGGCGGGTTCGCTGGCATCTCGTTTCTTTGCATGGCAGGCCAACGATCCTGCGATTATTCAGAAGCTCGTTCGCAGCACCGGTTCATTGCTCGATGAGGTGGGTATGGATTTGTACGCGCGCCTAGTGCGCAGTCCCGACCATGTGTCGGCTGCGCTGGCGATGATGGCGCACTGGGATCTGGAACCTCTCGAGCGTGAATTGCCACGACTCTCGCTACCGGTTTGGATGGTGGCGGCTGAAAACGATACGACCGTGCCGGCCATACAGGCTGCGCAGATTGCGCGCCGATTGCCTCGCTCGCATCAGGTGCTCTGGCCGATGCTGGGACATCTGGCCCATGAAGAAAGTCCGGCGCAGTGTGCCGCTTTGCTCGCGAGCGTGATGGGAGCGATCTCGCAGAGCTAATCTGGAGCGCTTGATTTTTTGTTTGGCGCTGTCAGGGGTGGTTCGCGGCAACCGCGGCAAGACGCACCAGGCGCCTCGCGCAAGCAGCGCTCTTTTGTGCGCGCCGTCAGACAGCGCTGGTTTCAGGTGCCAGTATAAGCATGAATCTGATTGCCAGAGCGCGCATTGACCTGCACATTGAATGACACGATGACGCGGTCTTTTTTGCCTTCGTAGGCCATAGCTTTATGTGGCAAATAAGACGGAAACAATACCAGCATCCCCTCTTCTGGTTGAATATCGACACTGTTTTTTTGCAGGTACGCATTCCCCATATCCATATACGCACCCGCCTGAAACTGAGAATAGGGACCGTAAAAGCGCGTCACGCCATTACATTCACCCAGTTCAGCATGCTGCCGTCGTTCAGCCGCAGCATCTATTTGAAGGTAGTACACCCCCAACCAGGAATAATTACCGTGGGTGTGGACATCATGAAAGGCCTGCCCGTTTTGAATCTGAAACCAGCATCCAGCAAATTGCAGATCCATGAGCAGTTTTCCTGCAGGCCACGAGTGCGCATTGGCCTGTTTTGCCAAATGCTGCACCGAGGTTGCGATGAAATTCAACAGCACAGAAAACTCGGGTAGCTGCATGCGACTGATTAAATCATCGGCGCTCGCGTAAAAATTTTTTGGCCCGTCCGGGTCCTGCAGCAATCGCATCGCTGTTAAAGCGCGCACCAGTACCGGATTGATTTCCGCAGCCTGCGGACAATGCTGTACATCCATCTGTACGAGCCACAAGCCCTGCATCAGCTTGCCGTTTCCAATGGCATGGCTAATTTCCAACCGGTTCTTTTTTCAAAAGCGTCGAGATCCTTAGGGGTATCAATGTCCAGGATGAAACGATCATTCTCAGTGAGGTGTCGGTGAACCAGCATCGGATTTTCATCAATGAATTTTCGGCAACCAATTTTTTGGTTCGTTGCGAGCAGATTAGCCACCACCTCGCCGGAAAACACCACTGGGTTACCTCGTTGTCCGTTCACCTCCGGGTACACAATCGCGGTACCTAATGGTCGCTTCTTGAACGCTGCGATGAGTTCAGTAAATTCGGTACTGCTGAGCAGTGGCTGGTCAGCCAACGCGATCAGAATGACATCAAACTTCATACCGAGTGCTTCCAGTCCCAGCCTTACGGACGACTGCTGGCCTGCCGCAGGGTTCGGATTGCGTACAACGGTGACGGGAAAAGTTTCCACAGCAGGCTCGATCTCCGAATGATGGTAGCCCGTCACCACAACCACTTCATCCACACTACCGCCACTCAACGCGATCAGGTGGCGATTGATCAGCGGCACGCCCTGCAAGCGCAACAGACATTTGGGCACGCTGCCGAGGCGTGATCCTTCGCCGGCGGCCAGCAGCACTGCACCGACCCGCAGCCGGGCATACAAGCCACCACCTTGCTTCAATAAACAACCCATGGAGTGCTCCCTATTGACTGGCAAAAATCGCCGATTCCTGTCGCGTCATACGCGGATTCTCTATTAAAATCAGCGACATGGGTGACCCTAATGCAGATTGACCAGCTTTTCCAGACTCTGCAAGTTGTTCACCGCCAGAAAGCCACTGATCCATTGACAACTTTGCAGTATCGCCTCCGAGCCAGGAAGGTCCTTGGTTGGATGCAACCAGAAGAGTTTGGCACCACGTTGTCTGACCGCCCTGATTGCCCGCTCGGTATCGGCGGGTGGATCGGTATCGTAGCCGTCAGAGAGTACATAAACCAAATCTCTGTTGCCCAGCGCCCGGCCCACATGCACCTTCAGGAAGGTATCAAAATTGGTGGCGATCTTAGTGCCGCCGCCGAAACCAAAGGTTACCGCATTGATTTTTTCCTGCATGCGGCCGCTATTGCGATTCAGTAGCTGCGTGATTTCAGTGATTCGGGTATGAAAAACCAGCACGCGCGCATTGAGTACCTGACTGAATACCCTCCCTATGCGCAGAAAAAACGGCGCATGCGCTTCCATCGATTTACTCACATCAATCAGCACGTAAATACGTGGCATGATCTGATCCCGTTGTTTGAGCCGCAGCTTTAACAATTCACCACCGGTCGACAATCCCTGCCGGATGGTTGAAGGTATGTCAATACGCTGAGGCTGGTGCGTCCGACGCCATTTGCGAATTAATTCTTTCCGCAGACGCTGTTCCAGCGGACGAATATAGGATTCGAGCTTGTCGATATCCTCAGGCATCCATTTTTTGAAATCTTCATGCAAGTAATCGACTTTGCTGGCGCCACCCATGGCTTGCGGGTTATCGACGCCATCGCCTTGTCCGCCATCAAAATCCAGACCCACGGAAGGCTTAGCCTGGCCGGGCGGTCCTTCCATCTCGGCATGCATTTGCTCGACAAGCTGTTTGAGTGATTTGGATTTTTTTTGAGCGCCACTGCTGCGCGTGCTGCCGCGCACTTTGTGCGGGAACCAGAAAGCGTCAAACAGATCAGGATATTTTCTCCACTGATCTGCCGTTGAACACGCAATACTGCGCCAACAGGGCTTGAGGCTGGGATAGAGCGCTGGCTCAAGCTTCATTGCGATGCGGAGCATGCCGTCGAGCTCGGCGAGTCCGATCAGAAATCCGTGGTCGCGCAAATAATCAGCGAAGCCGCGAATCTGCACTTCGGGCGACGTCGCTGATGGCGGCTGCTGCATCACACTAGCGCAACTCTCCGGCGACGCCGACATCCATGCCGACTCGGCTCTCTGATAATAATTTCGAGATGATTTCAGAATCCATCTGCCATTGGTCGGATCGGGTTTTCAGTAGCGATGAGAGGCAAGCGCGAATCATGTCGGGGTCGTCGGGCACCACCTCTTGCCCCATTGCGCAGAGTGCGCGCACCCAATCCAGTGTTTCTGCGACGCCGTGTACTTTTTCCAAATCCTGTTTGCGCAGTTTTTGAACAAAGCCGACCGCCTGCTGCACCAGCAGGTGGCTCGCCTCGGGAACCATTTTCTTGACGATCTCGATTTCGCGCGGAAGCGTCGGATAGTCCACGTAGTGATACAGGCAGCGCCTGCGCAAGGCATCTGACAAATCGCGGGTGCCATTGCTGGTCAGTACCACGATAGGCTGCGTGGTCGCTTTGACCGTTCCAAATTCCGGTACGGATATCTGGTATTCACCCAGGACTTCCAGCAAGTAGGCCTCGAACGACTCATCGGCGCGATCGATTTCATCGATCAGCAATACCGCCGGCTTTTCAGAGGTTATGGCCTGCACCAGAGGCCGTTTGAGTAAAAAAGCTTCCGAAAAAAGATCTTCCCGCAATCCGGCACCAATCTCTTTTTCGGCTTCGCGCAAGCGAATTTCCAGTAACTGCTTGCTGTAATTCCATTCGTACACCGCCTGGTTCAAATCCAGGCTTTCATGGCATTGCAGCCTGAACAAGGGCCGATCTAGTGCGCGCGACAGCGCCTGCGCAATAGCCGTTTTCCCCACCCCTGCTTCACCTTCAAGCAGCATCGGTCGACCCAATGCATCTGCCATCCACACCAATGTCGCCAGACCGTAATCGGGTACATAGTCCGCCGATGCCAGCCAGACGGAGACATCCTTAGGGAAGCGCTGATTTATTCCCCGAAGGCCTTCCCGTAACGCAGTTGTTCTTTTAGAATTACGTCTACGCCCCCTGCTAGCGAGACTGCTCATGCAAACTAGTTTCTCCGAACTAGAATACGCCGCGAAGAAGAAGAT
>SYFN01000197.1 GCA_005800405.1 Burkholderiales bacterium | reverse complement strand
CGCCAGTTGCGCAAACTGTAGTCATGAAGTTCTGCCTTGATCCAGTGCATCGCATACGACACCAAACGCACGCCTTGCTTAGGGTCAAAGCGCTTCACCGCTTTCATCAGGCCGACGTTACCTTCCTGAATCAGATCGGCATGCGGCAGACCGTAGCCCAGATAACCACGCGCAATTGATACCACCAGTCGCAAATGCGACATCACCAGTGCCTGCGCCGCAGCGAGATCGGCTTTGTCGCGCAACTGACGCGCGAGCGAGACCTCTTCCTCCTTCGTGAGCATCGGGAGCCGGTTTACAGTGGAAATATAAGCATCCAGATTACCAAGGCTGCCGGGAAAACCGAGAGCCAGTGCCTGACGATCAGCCGGCACAAGTGCGGACGATACGGACAAAGCTGTCATTGTTTCTCCTTAATGGGTTTGCACCCGAAAGCTGCTTTGAGGGACTGATTTCACCCTCACAGCAATAATATTAGCACTCTCATCAGCTGAGTGCTAATACTGGACAGGGGGATCTTGGCCGGAAGATTATTGTCAAATATGAAGCGCTGCAGACCCGCTAGCAGGGAAGCCTAGCTCGGCTGGCGCAGGAAGCGTCGGACCGACAGGGCCGCTCCCAGCACGCCTAGGGCCGCACTGCCGGCTAACAGCATGCCAGTGGTGCTCGCGGGCAGGGGCGCGAGTCGGAAGGGGGAACCGTACAGCGCGGCTAGCTGTGTGACGGAGGTATTGAGCAACAGCAGCGCCAGCAACATGCCGGCCAGCGCTAGCGCACCAGAGGCGAGGCCGAGCATCGCGCCGGTGTAATAAAACGGGCGAGAGACAAAGGTATCGGTGGCACCCAGCAGCCGGGATACGGCGATCTCTTCCGACTGCGTCAGCACCTGCAATCGTATGGTGTTGAACACCACGGCCAGTACCACCCCGCAGAGTGTAGCTGCGAGTAACCACAGCAACGTGGTCGCGAGTGTCATCAGCGCGGCCAGCCGCTTGACCCAGGCAGAGTCCATTTGCACGACCTCGACGCCAGATAACTTGCTGATTCCTTCCGCGAGTTTTACGATGCGCGATGCACCTGCAGCATCCTCTGCACTGGCCAGCTTCAGTACGTAGGCATCTGGCAAAGGATTGTTGCCCAAGGTCGCAACGATATCGCCCAGCCCCGCGCGTTGTTTAAGTGAATCAAGCGCCTTGTCACGCGAGACGAATTCTACTTTGGCCTTGAGCTGTTCGCGCTGTATGAGCCCGCGTATCTCATCGCCGATTGCCTGAATGCGACCGCCGGGAGCATCGGTAGACAGAAAAACGCTGATCTCCGGCTCTACCGAGATGCCTTGCGTTACGGGGCGCACATTGTCAAGCAAGGTCAGGCCACCTAAAGGCAGTATCAAGGCCAGCGCAATCACCAGAACATTGAAAATGAAGCTGCCCGGCGCAGCGGCAATACGCGCAAGTGCTGCGCGACATGCGAAGGCATGCTCTCTGAAAAATTTCATGCGCCCACCTCGCTTTCTGCATCATGCACCGCCGCGACCTTGCCGTGCGCCAGTTCGAACACGCGGTCTGCACCGTGCAGCAGACGTTCATCGTGGGTGGAGATGATGCAGGTGACACCCGCAGAATTAAACGTGTGCAGCACATCAATCACGCCTTTCGCGCTGGCTCGATCTAGGTTGGCCGTAGGTTCATCGGCCAGGATGATACGTGGCTTATGAACAATCGTGCGTGCAATCGAGACGCGCTGTTGCTCGCCACCCGAAAGTGACATCGGTGTCGCAAGCGCTTTCGCATCAAGCCCCACTCTTTCAAGTGCAACCATGGCGCGCTGCCGCGACTCTTGCAGCGATGCGCCTGTGACCACCAGTGGCAGAATCACATTGTCTAGTACATTACGATCCTGCAGGAGTCGGTGCTGCTGAAGAATCAGGCCCAGTTTGCGACGCAAAAAAGGCAGCGTGGTTCGGTTGAGTTTGCGCATGTCCTGGCCGCTCACCAGCAAGACACCGCCAGTCGGTCGCTCGATACCGGCAATCAATTTAAGCAGTGTCGATTTACCGGCACCTGATGGCCCCGTCAAAAAAACCAGTTCTCCCTCGTTGACTGCCAGCGTGAGGTCGGCGAGCGCCACCACATCGCCTGGATATTTTTTGGTAACGTGGGAAAACGAAATGAGGGACATGGTTTATATACGTGATCGTTGGTCGGCTCGAAAACAGGTTTCATACGTTCCGTGTCAAAAGTACAGTGGTATCAGCCCAGAAGGGCGTCAACGAATTCTGACGCAACGAAGGGCTGCAAGTCATCAATGGCTTCGCCTACGCCGATGAAATACACCGGTATCGAACGTTGCGTCACGATCGCAGCCAGCACACCGCCCTTGGCCGTGCCGTCCAGCTTGGTCACGATCAGGCCGGTCAGTGAAAACGCATCATCAAAGGCTTTTACCTGAGCGAGTGCATTTTGGCCAGTGTTGCCATCAATGACCAGTAGCACCTCATGGGGTGCACCCTCCATACCCTTACCGATCACGCGACGGATTCTTTTGAGCTCATCCATCAGGTGCAGCTGTGTCGGGAGTCGGCCTGCGGTATCGATCATCACCACATCGACGCCGCGCGCACGACCCGCTCGCACTGCATCGAAGGCAATCGCTGCTGGATCACCTGATTCCTGCGTAATTACCGCAACGTCATTGCGCTCGCCCCAGACCATCAGTTGTTCACGTGCCGCTGCGCGAAACATATCGCCCGCGGCCAGCAGGACTTTCTGATCATGACGCTGCATGTGCTTGGCCAGCTTGCCTATGGTAGTCGTTTTGCCCGCACCGTTGACGCCGGTAATCATCATGACCAAAGGTTGTTCGCGGTCCAGCCCCAGTGGTTTTTCCAGCGGCTTAAGCAAGACGATCATCAGCTCGCGCAGAGCGTTTTTTACTTGTACCGAGTCGGACAGTTTGTCTTGCTTGACGCGCGCCTTTAGTGCATCCAGTAATTGCGTGGTTGCGGCAACGCCGGCATCCGCCATCAGTAACGCAGATTCCAGCTCTTCATAAAGATCATCGTCGATCTTTGTGCCGGTAAAGAGCGTCGAAAGATTTGATGAAGTGCGGGATAGGCCCGCTTTGAGCTTTTGCGCCCATGATGGGCCAGGGGTAGTGGCTGATGCAGCGGATGCATCACTGACCGCGTTCGTGTTGATCGAGGCTGAGGCCTCGGGTTCCAGTGATTTTTTCTTGAAAAACTTGAACATCGGCATCCGGAGTGGTGCGCAGCAGGGAAAAAGACAAGCGGCTACAATCAGGTGGTTCGGCGCATTTCCGCGCCAGATGATCCCTATTTTAGCAGAGCAAAGACCATGAAATTTCATGCGGTATGGCTGGCATTTGTCAGTTTGTTAGTAATGATGCTCAGTGTTGTGGCTGGTGGTGCATGGGCTGGAGCCGAGGCTCAGGAATTCAAGCTAGCCAATGGCATGCACATCATCGTGCAGGAGGATCGGCGGGCGCCGACCGTGGCGCACATGGTTTGGTATCGCGTTGGCAGCATGGATGAGCAGAATGGCACCACGGGCGTGGCTCATGTGCTCGAGCACATGATGTTCAAGGGCACAGCCAAACTCAAGCCCGGTGAGTTCAGTGAAAAAGTAGCTGCACTGGGTGGTCGCGACAATGCTTTCACTGGAAAAGATTACACCGCCTATCACCAGCAGGTCGAGAAGTCTCGCCTCGAACAAGTGATGGCGCTGGAGGCGGACCGCATGCAGAACCTCAGGATGGACAAGGAAGAATTTGCCAAGGAAATTCGGGTTGTGATGGAAGAGCGTCGCTTGCGAACTGATGATCAACCCATCGCTTTGTTATATGAAGCGCTCAATGCGACAGCCTACGTCTCTCACCCGTACAAGAATCCGGTGATTGGCTGGATGGATGATTTGCAGAACATGACAGCGGCCGATGCGCTCGCATGGTATCAGCGCTGGTATGCGCCGAACAATGCCACCCTGGTCGTCACCGGCGACGTCGAGGCAAAGGAGGTACACGCACTGGCTGAAAAATACTTTGGCAAGATTCCACCAAAAACATTACCGAAAATGAAGCCCCAGCAAGAGCCACCGCAGACAGGTATCAAGCGCGTGGTGGTCAAAGCGCCAGCAGAAAATCCCTATCTCGTTCTGGCGTTCAAGGTACCCAAGCTTAACGACGTAGAAAAAGATGACGATGCCCATGCCCTTGATGTGCTGGCAGCCGTACTCGATGGCTATGACAATGCACGTTTGCCAGCAAAACTGGTGCGCACCGAGCGCGTGGCTAATTCCGTTGATGCCGGCTATCAGGGTACGGCCCGCGGTCCGGTCATGTTTACGCTCTCTGGCGTACCGGCCAAGGACACCAGCGTGACACAGCTTGAGCAAGCCTTGCGCGCCGAAGTTGAGCGCATCGCCAAACACGGTGTCTCGCCAGAAGAACTTAAGCGTGTCAAAGCGCAGCTGATTGCTAGCCAGGTCTACAAACGAGACTCCGTTTTTGGGCAGGCGATGGAAATTGGCGTGACGGAAATGTCGGGTATTTCATTTCGTCAGATTGATCGCATGATCGAAAAGCTCGCTGCTGTCACCCCGGCGCAAGTACAGGCAGTCGCGGAGAAATATTTTTCCGATGATCAGCTGACGGTCGCCACACTTGAACCCTTGCCCGTCGCTGCGCAGGCCGAGCGCAAACCGCAGGTTCCCGGACTTCGTCATTAATAATCTCGCCGAGCTCTCAACCAGGAAAGACGATGTTAAAAAAATTTCTGATCATTGCCGTGTTGTACATCAGTGGTACGGCGCATGCCGCATTGAACATCCAGTATTGGACATTACCCAATGGCGCGCGTGTGTATTTCGTAGAGAACCACACGATTTCGATTCTGGATGTGAACGTAGACTTCGATGCCGGTGGTCGACGTGATCCGGCGGATAAATCCGGCATGGCCTCGCTGACCAATGCGATGCTCGCCCGCGGTATTGCAGCGGCCACGCTCGCAGATGGAAGCACTGAACCGGCGATGACCGAATCGCAGATCTCCGATGCGATTGCCGATATTGCTGCGCAGCGCGGTGGTGGTGCTGGCACGGATCGCTCAGGCATGGCGATACGTACACTTTCCTCCAAGGCCGAGCGTGAGCAAGCAGTTCGTCTGCTGGCCCGTCTGCTTGCCCAGCCGTCGATGCCTGCCGAATTTTTTGCGCGCGACAAAGTACGCACCATTGCCGGTATACGCGAATCACTGACCAAGCCAGAATCCATCGCCAGCAAAGCCTTCTGGCGTTTAGCCTACGGTGATCACCCCTATGGCGTAGAGGCGACAGTTGAATCGATAGAGGCCATCACACGCGAAGATTTGCTCAGCTTTCATGCCAAGCACTATGTCGCCAATCACGCCGTAATCGCGATGATTGGTGATATTAGTCGGGAAGAGGCGCAGGCTATTGCGTTGGAGCTCACTCGGCGCTTGCCGCAGGGTGGGCTTTTGCCCGAGATTCCCGCAGTTGCCGAGCCGGTTGGTGTCGAGCAGCGCATTTCCCATGCCGCATCACAGGCGCACATATTGATCGGCACACCCGCACTGGCACGCAGCGATCCGGATTTCTTTGCACTCACCGTGGGTAATTATATTCTCGGTGGCGGTGGTTTTGTGTCGCGGTTGACGCGCGAAGTTCGCGAGAAACGCGGTCTGGCCTACAGCGCCTACAGCTACTTTAGTGCGATGGCGCAGCCTGGACCGTATCAGGCAGGTTTACAGACCCGCAAGGATCAATCGGAAGAGGCGCTCAAGGTCGTGCGCGACACCATCGCAACTTATTTGCGTGACGGTCCGACCGAAGCCGAGCTCAAGGCAGCCAAAGATAATTTGATTGGTGGCTTCCCACTGCGGATCGACAACAACCGAAAAATTCTGGATAACATAGCGGCGATTGGTTTCCATCAAATGCCGCTCGATTACCTTGATACTTGGACTGCGCGTGTGGAAAAAGTCACCATCGCTGACATTCGCGCTGCATTCGCGCGCAAGCTGGTGATGGAGAATCTCGTCACGGTCGTGGTCGGTGGTGATAAGTAATCGCGCATGAGCCGCAGGTCCAACGCTCCCCGACAGGTGTGCATCATTGCCGGGCAGTGGAAGCGCACCCCTTTGCCAGTGCCCGACGTCGAAGGTTTGCGCCCCACGCCTGATCGGGTACGTGAAACGGTCTTCAATTGGTTAGAACATCTTCAGCACCGCAGCTGGCGGGGACGGCATTGCCTGGATCTCTTCGCGGGTACGGGTGCGCTGGGTTTTGAGGCGGCCAGTCGTGGTGCCGAGAGTGTGGTTATGGTCGAATCCGATTCCCACGCAATTCAAAGGTTGGAGGTCACTCGCGATAAGCTGTCGGCCAGTAACGTGCGCATACAGCGTGGTGATGCCGTGCAGTGGCTGACGCACCAGTCCCAAAAATTTCATCTTATTTTTCTGGATCCACCGTATGCCGAGAAGCGTTTGCCGACTTTGCTACCCCGGTGCCGGGACTTGCTTGCGCCCGGCGGGCTGGTCTATGCTGAAGCCGATCAGCCTTTTACGGGTCCCGAGATGGACCAGTGGATGGACGCCTGGAAAGTGGTTCGCCTTGACAAGGCTGGCGTGGTTCATTTTGGCCTGTTCGCGTCGGATGAAACGGGATGGAATTAGAAGCTTCCGTTAGACGCTGAAAGGAGCCACGTTATATGGCGAGCCAGCGCAGCTGTGTGGCTCGGACGTCCGAAACATCAGGGGCTTGGTGCCATTGGTCCAGTCATGAAAGTTTCCGGTTTTATTGGATCACGGCTTCCTTAGGGCATAATTCGCCTTCTTCGTATTCTGCAGGGCAACAAAATTGCCTGCGGCTTCACTGTCAGAGGACTGAGTCATGGTTTCAGCTGTTTACCCCGGAACCTTCGATCCGCTTACGCGCGGTCATGAAGATTTGGTACGTCGCGCCTCGGGGTTGTTTGACCGGCTGGTGGTGGGCGTTGCCGACAGCAAGGCCAAGCGCCCGTTCTTCTCGCTGGATGAGCGACTCGACATTGCGCGAGAAGTCCTCGGGCATTATCCGAATGTCGTAGTTGAGGGTTTTTCCGGCCTGCTCAAGGATTTTGTTCGTCGTCATGATGCGCGTGTGATCGTGCGCGGTCTGCGCGCAGTGTCTGACTTTGAATATGAATTCCAGATGGCGGGCATGAACCGTTATTTGTTGCCTGATGTCGAGACCCTGTTCCTGACACCGTCTGATCAATACCAATTTATTTCCGGCACCATCGTCAGAGAAATTGCCGTTCTGGGCGGTGATGTATCGAAGTTCGTTTTTCCTTCAGTTGAAAAATGGCTGCTGAAAAAAATCGAGGCAGATAAAGCCGCCGGAACGAATTGAAAACTGGAAGAAGATCATGGCGCTGATGATTACCGACGATTGCATCAACTGCGACGTCTGTGAGCCGGAATGCCCGAACGAGGCCATCTTCATGGGGCCGCTGATTTACCAGATCAATCCCGACAAATGCACCGAATGTGTCGGGCATTTCAATGAGCCGCAATGCCAGCAGGTGTGCCCTGTGGCTTGTATTCCTATCGATCCTGGTCATGTCGAAAGTCGTGAGGCGCTTGAGGCGAAATATCAGCGACTGATCGTGAAGACTTCGGCTACCTGAGCCGACTATCGCAGGACTCTCTGCGAGGTTCGGCAGGCGTTTGACTAGTCTCCTGATCGTTCTATTTTCTGATGTGTTTCATGCGCCCCCGCGGGTCGCAGAGGTGGCCAGTCATCGAAGGCTGGCTCAGTGCGCCAATCACTGATGTTTCAGTCTTCGGGTTTTTGCGACACGTTCTGGGTTTATGTCGCTGGTGACGAGAGGCCAATCCGACATACCGCAATTTTTTAAAATTGCAACATGGTTGATTCGATTACGTAGACGCTGAATAAATCCACGTTTTATGGGAAGCCGGTGTCGCTGTGCAATGCGAAGTTCAGCAAAATCAAGGGTTTCTCGCGAGTAATTGCGCTGCAAGAGTTTCCTGCATTCATTAATCAACAGTTCCTCAGCGGCCGCGAAAGAATCGAGATACCTGACAAAATCCAAAAAGTTATTCCGGCTTAGACGTTGAACCGAAATTGATATCTGCAAGCCCTGCCAATACTGGATGCTTGATTTTTCATATTCATTTCATACCCGCTTTCATACCCGGTTTTGATTTTTCGTATCGGTTGCCGCCGTCCCGCCAGCGCCGACTTTCAGCGCCCTTCGATTATCTCTGATCTTTGACCGTCGGCCACGCTCAACATTGATGGGCCGCTTACTGAGTCTCGCGGTCATACAAACCGATTACCCAGCGACAACTTGATCGAACAGTAAGTCGCTGGTTTCTGTTAGTCGAATTGTCACTTCCGCCCGTTAGCGAATATAACCAGACTCGGAAAGCGGACTTTCAATCGGGATAGGAAGAGCCGCCAGACGGTCAGGCTTCCTCTGTCCCGACTCGGTCGAGGTGAAGCGCGATGGCTTTTGCAACGGCTTCTCCCAAGGGGATCCGATCTAAGTTGTAGCCAGTCCAAGGCGCGTACTCAATGCCGTTGGCAATTAGCGAAGCCACATGGTAATCCCCCCATTTTTAACGGACGCCTGAAGTAGCGTTAAGCGGCCATAGCCAGCCGCTGATTAGGGGTAATGCCACCCAAAGCCATGTTCGGGCGTTCGTGATTGTAGTGCCACATCCAGCGCGTTGCCTGATCCTGCACCTCCTCGATACTGTCGAACAGCTCCTGTGCCAGCCAGTCATAGCGAACAGTGCGATTAAATCGCTCGATATAAGCATTTTGCTGCGGTTGTCCGGGCTGAATATATTCAATCTGTATTCCGTTTTTATTAGCCCAGGTTTGCATCGCACCACTGATATTCTCTGGCCCGTTGTCGCACCGAATCACTCTCGGCTTGCCGCGCCAGCTGATGATCTGTTCCAGCGCCCGAATCAATCGCTCTGCCGGCAGTGAGAAGTCTGCTTCAATTCCCAGTGCTTCCCGATTAAAGTCATCAATCACGTTCAGCAATCGAAATGGTCGGCGATCGCTCAGCTGATCATGCATAAAATCCAGCGACCAGACTTCATTGATGTCATCGGGAACGTTCAACGCCTGAGGCTCCTCCCTTATAAGCCGCTTTTTAGGCTTGATCCGCAAGTTCAGCTCTAACTCCTTGTAAATCCGATAAACCCGCTTGTGATTCCATGGATAGCCCTTCACGTTACGCAGATACAGGAAACACAGGCCAAAGCCCCAATTCCGACGATTCTCTGTCAGACGAATCAGCCAGTCGGCAATCACATCATTCTCAGCACGCCGCTTGGGCTGATATCGGTAGCAGGTTTCACTGACCCGAAATGCTTCACAGGCCAGTTTGATGGAGACACCCCTCTCTTGTACTGCTTGCTTGGCCATCTCGCAGCGGCGAGATGGCCTCACCACTTTTTTGCAAGTGCCTCCTGAACAATCTCCGCCTTTAGTCGCTCATCCACGATCATCTTGCGTAGGCGACGGTTCTCTTCCTCAAGCTCCTTCATGCGCGTCATCATCGACACATCCATACCGCCATACTTGGCCCGCCAGCGGTAAAACAAGGCGCTACTCACCCCTAGCTCCCGGCATAGATCCGGCACCTTGATGCCAGCCTCAGCCCGTTTCAGCGCTTCCATGATCTGGCTATCTGTAAATCTCGACTTCTTCATGTAGAACTCCTCCAATTGAGAAAATTCTACTTCAGACCACCGCTAAACTGAGGGAGGATTACCACATTTGCTTGGTTCTCGGTTGACTCAGAGAAGTCAGCAAGCAGCCTTTTCAGTGTCTTTGTTTTTCTGATTGATATCGATCAGAGCCTGAACGCGATTACCGTCAAGTCATCTCGTATTCGCGAAGCGCCACACCATTCGTCAAATTCGTATCTTAGCCGATCAACTATCTCTTGGGCCGAATTGGTGGCTAGTTGTGCTAATGCCTGCTCAATTCGTCGGTAGCCAAATGATCGTTGTTCGATGGGGCCACCAATTTGGTCAGTAAATCCATCAGTTACGATCACAAAGGCGTCGCCGGGCGTGTAGGTAATTACTTGATCAATCGGCTCATTCTCTGGATCAGGTGGCTGGCAGTAGCCCAAACTAGCCCGAGTAGCTAGATGCCTAATTACTTGGCCCTGAGGAGTCAGTTGGAATGCACCGATCTTTGCACCAGCAAATACAATCTGACGTTGTTCTCGGTCGATGCGCATGATCATTGCATCGCAACCGTCGTCGCTCTCGCTTTCTGCTGTATCTTGATTTAATCCGTTCCTCACAAGAAAATCTAGTGCCATTAGGGCTTCTGCTGGTGATTTATCTGGGTCTCCTGAGTAAATTCGCTCTAATGCGTTGGTTACTAACAGCGAGAGCATGGCGCCAGGTACCCCGTGTCCAGTGCAGTCAGCAACAGCAAGTGTGTAAGGGTTGGTAGGCTGAGCGGACGACAGCCACCAAAGATCACCGCCGATGTTGTCTCTGGGCTCCCAGATAACACCAAGCGACTTGAATCTACCATCGATACGGTGTGGCTTTGGCAACTGACTGCGTTGCAGCCGACTTGCGTAATCAACTGAACTGACAATAACGTGATGAGCTTCATCTAACTCGCGGTGCCGCTGAGTTAACTCAAGTGTACGAGCTTGTACAGTTTCTTCTAGTAACTTATTCTGGTTTTCAACAAGGGTTTTCTGCTCACGGATACTAAGAGTTAACTCGTCCTGCAGCCAGCGCGATCTCGCAACAACTGCTAATGCCATGATCATCGCTTCACACACGACCCCGAAGCCTTGCATGGAGTTAGCGTCTTTGAAGTGGAAGAAGATTCCGGTATCAGGCAACATTGCTACTGGTGAAGGTAATCCAACTACACCGAGTAAGAACAGCGAACGAAATAATACATACGGTACCATGGCGATCATGAAAAATCGGGCAATCTTCATGCCCTCCTGCAGCCTTACAAAGGCGCAGCCGTAGATCCCAAGTAAAACTAATACCAACCAAATCAATAGTGGATTCCACAGAATACTTGGCGGAATAGTGTGTGGCGTGAAAACATTAATGGAAAATTGTAGAAAGTAAGCGGCTATCCAGGCCGTACTAAAATAATGAAATAGCTTGAACCGTTCTCGGGTATTGAGGAATGATCGAGCGAAGATGACGTAGGTAATACTCTGCCCAGCAGGCAGAAAATAAAAGACCGTCTGCCTAACCGTTAGCCCACTGGGTGTGACCCCGAAATCATCTAACCTTACAAAAAACTCGGCCATTCTGCTACCGTCGTGAACGCCAAGTACAAGTACACTACCTAATGCAAACAATATCCAGATACCATAAGTCAGGCTGGTATGGTCGCGGTTGCGGAAATAGGAATACCAGCCGAAAATAGCCAGAGCCAGCAATGCACCCGTGAGTGCACCCTCTAGGTACAAGCCATACCGGCGTAATTCAAGGTATTTGGCATGATCGACGATACTAAGAAAATTGAATTGCTTAGGGAGGAACCGCTGGTCTGGCTGGATACGCGCAAATACAGTTGCCACCTCATTTCTGTGCAACCGTAAGATGAGGTACTGCGATTCTACCGGTGGGTTATGAGTAATGAAAGGAGACACCTCTGCGATTCGGTTGCCTGGCGCCAGCATCGCGTAATTTCTCGTAAATTCAATCTGATCGCCGTTTTCATGAATCAGGTATACATTGAAATTAAGTAAACCGTAGGTTTTTTGATTCAATCGGTAGTCGCGATCATTAGGTGCATTATTCCTTAATTGGAACATAAGCCAGTAAGCCTTGGTCGATTGGATCGGACCGACCGCGGTAGATTCAATAAATTGATCCGATGCGTTACTTGCCTCTTGAAGTGACAGTACTTTTTGCTGCTCTACCAATACACGCAACTGCTCGGGCTGAATTGGAGTTATAACTGCAGAATCTAGTTCGATGGAAATTGGCGCGGCGTGCAGCAACGCCGTAAAGTAAAACATCAACCCAAATACCAGGGCACCAAGAAGCTTACGGATGGCTGTTATCTTTTTCATGGTGATACCTCCGCGGGTAGAAAAGTCTAATTCGACGCCGCTATTGAAAGACACCCAGATAGTGCAGATTATGTTATCGGTGGGCCTCCGTCAATTGTTGAACTGACGTCTCATGGAGTTACATTTCAGCTAGGCGTCGTTGTCTAGCCTGTGACACACACTCAGCCGGTTTGCAACGGATGACTTGAATTAAGAAGCCGCATAGGGACGGTATTGCTTTAATGGTATTTACAAAGTGCTCATTTTTTATGGCTACTATTGCTCAATCGGCTGCTTTTTACTTAGGACTTGTAACCCAGAAATACAACTAACCCCAGCAGACGAATCGCTTAGGTATGTGCCAGAAGTGCAATCGGAGCTGGGGCTTTGCCGCCGAGAATCATGAGTCGGTACAGCCTTGGTTCTCAGTTTACTCAGCGAAATCAGCGAGCACCCTCTGCCATCTCTTTGAGGTATTGGCTTTCATCTCATTAACCCACCAATCAAGACCGGCTGAGCCAGACTTTCTATCTTGAACATCTCTCTAGAGCTTTGTAATGAATTCGGAATTTGTTAGGTGCTATCGACAAAGT
>SYFN01000014.1 GCA_005800405.1 Burkholderiales bacterium | reverse complement strand
GTCGCCGGCAACCACGACTGGGGACGCGGCTTTGACGCCGCCGCGTTCGGACGCCAACGGGATTGGGCCTGGGGCGCCGGCCGGTACCACCTCCCGTCGCAGGATTTCACGGGCGACTTCTCTGCGATCGCGCTAGCGAATAATTTGCTGGCTGCGATGATCGACAACCACATCAATCACGGCAATACGCTGGATATTGACCCGCGTCGAATTACCTGGAAGCGCGTGGTCGACATGAATGATCGTGCGTTGCGTGACATCGTCGTTGGCAACGGTGGCACCGCGAATGGCTTTGTGCGTCAGGATGGCTTCGATATCGTTGTCGCTTCCGAGGTAATGGCAATTTTCTGCCTTGCTACTTCGGTACAGGACCTGAAGAAACGACTCGGGGATATTGTGATCGGCTACAGCCGTGATCTCAAGCTCGTTCATGCCCGCGATCTGAATGCGCACGGCGCGATGACCGTCTTGCTCAAGGACGCGCTGTCGCCCAACCTGGTGCAAACGCTAGAGGGGACGCCTGCCTTCATCCACGGCGGGCCCTTCGCCAACATCGCACATGGCTGCAACTCGGTCATTGCGACACAAAGCGCATTAAAGCTCGGTGAATATGTCGTCACCGAAGCAGGCTTTGGTGCTGATCTGGGTGCGGAAAAATTCATCGACATCAAGTGCCGGAAGACCGGTCTCAAGCCCGCTGCATGCGTACTGGTCGCGACGATACGCGCACTGAAGTACCACGGCGGCAAGGATGTCAAAGCGCTCAACACCGAAGACCTGGATGCGCTGCAAAAAGGTCTGGTCAATCTGGAGAGACACGTCGCGAACGTCAAGACACATTACGGTCTGCCTTGCGTAGTGTCGATCAACCGCTTCACCTTTGATACTGACGCAGAAATCCGCCTCGTAACTGAACGCATGAAAGCGCTCGATGTCAACGTGGTACTGGCCGAGCATTGGGCCAAAGGCGGTGCCGGTGCAGAAGCACTGGCGCATGAGGTAGTACGTCTGGCCGAGCGCGGTGACGCAGTGAAATTCGTCTACGACGACCAGGACTCGCTGTGGGACAAGATGAAAAAAATAGCTACCAAGATTTATGGTGCTGCCGATATCAGCGCGCCCGCGAAAATCAAGCAACAGCTCAAGGCCTGGGAAGAAGCCGGTTATGGTCACTACCCTATCTGTGTGGCAAAGACGCAGTCTTCATTCAGCTTGGACGCGACCATTCGTGGTGCACCTAGCGGGCATATGGTCAGCATCCGTGAAGTACAGCTAGCAGCAGGTGCCCAATTCATCGTGATGATTTGCGGTGACATCATGACTATGCCTGGCCTGCCCAAAATACCGAGTGCCGAAAAAATCGATATCGATGAAAATGGCAAAGTCGTTGGCCTATTCTGATTGAGCATCCTTTAAAAACCGGAGCAACCATGCGTGCCGCCGTCTATACCAGCAAAGGTCCCGCAGCGGAGGTGCTGCGCATCGTCGACAGACCCGTACCGGAACCCGGTGCGGGTGAAGTGCGCGTTCGGGTCGCTTTCTCGGGCGTGAACCCGTCGGATGTAAAGTCACGCTCGGGTGTAGCCGCGCGCGCAGGCGGCTTTCCCGAAGTGACTCCCCACAGTGATGGTGCCGGCACCATTGAAATGCTCGGTGACGGTGTCGATGCGACACTCATGGGCCGTCGTGTGTGGATGTTCAATGGCCAGTGGGAGCGCCCCTTTGGCACCGCAGCGGAGTACATTGTGCTACCGGTGTCACAGGTCGCTCCACTACCGGATGGGATCAGCTTTGAAGTCGGCGCATCCATTGCGATTCCACTGATGACGGCGATGCACGCTGTGCAGTCCTGTGGCTCCCTGCTCGGAAAGACCGTGCTGGTGCCCGGTGCCGCTGGCAGTGTGGGTTTCTACGTCACGCAGCTGGCGAGCGCCGCGGGTGCGCGCGTGATTGGCATTGTCAGCAATGAAGGGAAAGCCCAGTTGGCGCAAAGCATTGGTGCATCGGCCGCGATTAATTACAAAACCGAATCACTGGTCGATCGTGTGCAGGCACTGACCAAAGGCGTGGGTGCCGATGCCATCATTGATGTCGATGCGGCGACGCATGCGCCCCACTACGGCAGTTTGCTGCGCTTCGGTGGTCAAGCCGTCGTGTATGGCACTAACCAACCCCCGGTGACGATGCCGTTTGGTCCCATGATTCTGGGTTTTATTCGTGTGTATTTTTTCATTGTTTACAAATTACCACCGCATCTGGTGCGCGAAGTACTGGATGCTGTAGACGCTGTATTGTCACGCCCTGGTTTCCGGCATCCAGAAACCGCAATTTATCCGCTCGAGAAAATCGCTGCCGCGCATGAACAGGTCGAACGTGGCGCAAATGCGAAGGTGCTGGTGCAACTGTAAACAGCTAGTCCTGCTTGGATTGTGCGTTATGTTTGTAACCTGTGCAGCAATCCAACGCGCCTTGATGGATTAACAACGCGATATCCCGGCGTGCGCCGGGATCACCGTAGTTATTGAAATGATCTTGAAATTCCCATCATTATCCCGGCGCACGCCGAGATCCAGCGTCTTTCATGATTGCCGGGATAGCGTTAACCTTGATGAACATGGACCTGTCCCGCCATGAAAAAAAAATTCAACGACCACTTTAGCAAGGTCGCTGCGCAGTATGCGGACTTTCGTCCGTACTATCCTGCAGCGTTATTCGATTGGCTGGGGGCGCAATGTATGACGCATGAATGCGTATGGGATTGTGGTGCAGGCAGTGGTCAGGCCTCCATACCACTGGCAGATTATTTTTCATCTGTGCACGCTACGGATGCCAGCGCATCGCAAATCGCGCAGGCTCACGTTCATCCCCGCATTCACTATCGCGTTGCAAGTGCCGAAGACAGCGGTCTCGCTTCGCACAGCGTTGATCTCATTACCGTAGCTCAGGCATTGCATTGGTTTGATCTCGATCGTTTTTATGCAGAAGCTCAGCGCGTGCTGAAGCCTAGTAGCCTGATCGCTGCATGGAGTTACGGCATGATTCGCGTCGAAGGTGATGAAATTGACGCTGCAATTCAGCATTTTTACCGACATACGATAGGAGCTTACTGGCCACCCGAGCGACGTCATGTCGAAAACGGCTATCGCGATCTGGACTTTCCCTTCCAGCTGATCGACCCACCCCGGCTGTCAATGCGTGTTCACTGGACGCTGGATCAACTGCTGGGATATCTGCGCAGCTGGTCGGCATCGGCACGTTACCTGTCTGCAAAGGGCAAAGATCCTACGATCAATTTCGCAATAGAGCTGCTACCTGCATGGGGAGGCTCTGAACATCGTCGGCAGATTGAATGGCCGCTGTCCATACGAGCAGGTCGAACTTAAGCAGCGACCCCGATAATCACATTCGACGGCTCGATCTCGGCGAGCACGGCCGAGCCGACTTGCAGGCCGATCGTATCGATATCCTGCCGGCTCTTCGTGGTGACCAGTGTCAATCCACTCTCCAGCGAGACCGCCAATTCGGAATGATGCTCGCTCTGCGTGATCGCGTGCACCGTACCAAAGAAAGCATTTTTTTCTTTACCGGCATCATGTGCAGGCGAGGTCCTCAAGACCACCGCCGATGCCTTGATCAGTGCAAACACCTTCGTGCCCACTGCCAGCTGTAGCTCGCGACAGCTTTCATGCGTAATGGATGCAATCAGTGTCTGACTGGCATTGACCATGATGCACAGCTCGTCATTCACTTTCTCCGGCGTGATGGACACCAGAATCCCCGCAAACTGATTTCGCGCACTGGTTCGCATGGCGATTTCATTTTCCATCGCATAGTCATTCGACAACCCGTTGGCCAACCTATCGAGACGCGCAATGAAGCGCGCATGCTCAGCCTGTATCAATGAAAAATTACGCAGAACTTGCTGGCCGCGCTCGGTCAGAAGGGTGCTGCCGCCCCCCTTGCCGCCAGCATGACGCTCAATCAGGGTACCGCCGGACAGCCTGGCCATGTCATCAATCGCATCCCACGCGCCCTTGTAGCTGTAGCCGACCTGCTTGGCAGCCTGCGTCAAATTTCGGAGTTGATCGATTTGGCGAAGCAATTCAATGCGCCTGGAATTGGCAAACCTCTCATCGCCCACCCGGACGGTCAGCTCCGCATGCAAATTGAATCGGTTCTTTCCCATGATGTGCCTGCCGCTATCGATGTCGCGATGATAGCCCGGTTGACACCGAAAATAAATCAAGGTAAATTCCGCATCAAAATATATCAAGGTTAATTTTGATTAATATCTATGAATGAACACCGCAATCAACCAGACGCGGTTAACAGATCCCCCGATAGAGGAGTACTGTCATGTCACAACAAAACAAGCGCCGGCTGCCTGTGGCGGCGCTGCTGATCATGTCGCTGTTTGCACCGGCCCCTTGGGCCACCGCAGGAGAAGACGTCAGAATTTTGCTCGAGATCCTGCTTGAGAAAGGCATCATCACTCAGGAAGAATTCGATCAGAAACTCAAAAAAGCGCGGGAAAAGGAGGGTATCCGAAGCTTCAATGAGTCTCAGGATATTCGGCGGGCCAATTGGGAGATTGATAAACGCGCGGAAGAAGAACGCAAATTCAAGACACAATTTTATGGACAGCTCTCCAGCGGCTACTACAGCGTGAACAACACGACCTTGAAACTGCTGGACGCCTCTGGCATGAGCGATCAGCCCAAAGCAAACAATCGCGTCGGCGTCAAATTCACGCGCGAGATTGATAGTGATCTGACGGCCGTGATCACGCTGGAATCCAATTTTTCCTTGCGTACCGGTGCTCTCGGACGCGACGCTGCGGGATACGGTTCTTCCAACAGCAGCGGTGTAGGCAGTGCGCTGCTTGACCGAGAGGCCAGCCTCAGAGTGAATTCGTTGAAATATGGCACGCTGATACTGGGTCGCGGACCGACTTTGCAGAACGATCTGAGCAGTGCATTTGATGCACGATCTAACTGGAACTTTGGTGGCCTGAAACCGATAGGTCGCTATGCCGGATTTCATAGCGCATCGGGAGTTAATCGGGCGGACAAGCTTATACGCTACACCTCGCCCGCATATGAAGGTTTCAGTGGCGACATTGCAGTGTCACTGGGTGGTGCACCCGGCTTTGAGGAATACGGCACAAGCACACATGTCGGTGGACGATACAAGCAGGGAAATTTTGAAGCTGGTTACAATCACATTGAGGCCCGTCTTGGTGGCACTAGCCAAAAAGAAGTCAATAACCGCGTTGACATTTTTGCGATGAAGTACAGCCGGGATCAACTGACGCTGAATGCTGGCTATGTAGTTACGCGCAACCCTTCAGGGACTGCAGGTGTTTTTGATACCAATAAAACTGCGGGTAGAGTTGATGCTGATACCTGGTTCGCCGGCGCTATTTACCGGCTCACTCCTTCCCTTAGTTGGAACGGTGGCTGGTATCAGGTCAGAGATAAAACGCTACAGACCGTGAAGAATCAAAATAATGATATACGAATGCTGGCAACTGGCCTGACCTGGACACCGTACAAGGAATGGGATCTTTTCATCGATTACGCGCGATCGTTTCGGGAAAATGGCGCCACCGGTGCTTTCACGATTTATGACAAATGGGTCCCAGATACCTCGGTCGGTGGCGTCGCTGGCGGCTATTCGGAGAGCAAACGCAGTCAATCCGGCATTTCTATCGGTGCCCAATACAAATTCTGAACACGATCATGAACACTCTTCACATCACTATCGCTACCCTGGCTCTGATTATCTCGACGCCGACCTCTGCTGCTGAACTCAAGGTGGCTGTAGCAGCTAATTTTGCGCAAACACTGAAAGAAATCAGCACAGTCTTTGAAAAAGACACTGGTCACAAGCTCGCCATCACTCAAGGATCGACCGGCAAGCTTTATGCACAAATCAGCCAGGGTGCACCCTTCGAGGTATTCCTGTCAGCCGACGACGAGACGCCAAAAAAACTAATCGCTGAAGGCAAGGCGATTAACGGTACCCGAATTACTTATGCGATTGGACGACTGGCGCTTTGGTCACCCAAGCCAGATCTTGTCGATGAGGGTGGACAGGTACTCAAGACCGATAAATTCCGGTTTCTGGCGATTGCCAATGCACGTGTTGCACCCTATGGTCGTGCCGCGGTGCAGGTCATGCAAAAGCTGGGTGTACTCGCCAGTATCGAGCCACGTGTGGTGCAGGGCGAGAGCATCACACAAACTTTTCAATTCGTCTCTACGGGTAACGCGCAGCTGGGATTTGTGGCACTCTCCCAGATCATCGACAATGGAAAGATCAAAACAGGTTCCGCCTGGATCGTCCCGGAGAACATGCACGAGCCATTGCAACAAGATGCAGTGCTTTTAAACCCCGGAAAAGATTCGGCTGCAGCGACCGCTTTGCTAAATTTCTTAAAGTCGGAGAAGGCGAAAAAAATCATCGCGGCACACGGCTATCAATTCTGACAATGACAAACGCTCATGTGGACACCTGAACCGGAAGCCTGGCAAGCGATCTGGCTGACGGTGCAGCTATCGTCGATCGTGACGCTGATACTGCTGATCGCAGGTACACCCATCGCGTGGTGGCTCTCGCGTACCAGTAGCGCATGGAAAGCGCCGATAGCTGCGGTGGTTGCGCTGCCGCTCGTACTTCCGCCGACCGTACTGGGTTTTTATTTGCTGGTAGCCATGGGACCCGAAGGTCCTGTCGGTCGTATCACGCACTCGCTCGGTCTCGGACAACTTCCCTTCACCTTTCCCGGACTTGTGATTGCTTCCGTTTTTTATTCGCTGCCCTTCATGGTGCAACCGCTGCAAAACGCCTTTGAAGCGATGGGCCGCCGACCACTGGAAGTCGCTGCCACCTTGCGCGCCTCGCCGCTGGATGCCTTCTTTACCGTCGCGGTACCGATGGCGCTGCCGGGATTTCTGACGGCTTGCGTGATGACCTTCGCGCACACGGTGGGCGAGTTCGGCGTGGTACTCATGATAGGCGGCAATCTCGCCGATGAAACCCGCGTGGCCTCAGTGCAGATTTATGACTATGTCGAAGCCATGCAGTATCCTCAGGCGCATGGATTGGCCGCGATCATGGTCGCCTTCTCGTTCATCGTCTTGCTGCTGCTGCAAATCTGGCGCCCAGTCACACGCAAGGGTGCCTGAGTTGAGCAGCATTCAGGCGCGTTTCAAGATCGACTGGCCGGGATTTTCGCTGGATGTCAATCTCTCGCTCCCCGGTCGCGGTGTCACTGCCTTGTTCGGTCCCTCGGGTTGCGGCAAAACTACCCTGCTGCGCAGTATCGCGGGACTTGAGCGTCCACCCAAAGGTGAGCTCCGGGTGAATGGGGACATCTGGCAGGATGACGGTATCTGGGTGCCGACTCATCGTCGACCGCTCGCTTATGTATTTCAGGAACCCAGTCTGTTCCCTCATCTGAGCGTGATGGGGAATCTGCAATACGCCAGACAGCGTTTGTCACAAGCGGCGTCTTTCGATCTCTCGCAGGTAATCGAGCTGCTGGGTATCGAGGCGCTATTGCCGCGCAAACCAGACGCACTCTCCGGTGGTGAAAGACAGCGCGTGGCCATCG
>SYFN01000196.1 GCA_005800405.1 Burkholderiales bacterium | reverse complement strand
TGCTGATCACCAGCCGCGCGAGTTATGAAATGGTGCAGAAAGCAACCATCATGCATATCGGTCTTGTCGCTGCGATCTCGGCACCGACAAGTTTTGCGGTCCGTCTGGCAGCAAGCGCGGGCGTGACGCTGATTGGTTTCATGCGTGACCATTCGTATGTAATCTACACCCACCCGGAGCGGCTGGAGAGCTAAGTTATGGACAGTCAACAGTTAATCAAAATGGCCAACCAGATTGGTCAGTTTTTTGAGAGCATGCCCAATCGCGAAGCCGCAGAAAAAGATATCGCCACGCATCTCAAGCGTTTCTGGGATCCGCGTATGCGTCGTGTGATCGTGGCGAGTCTGGATACTGATGATGCCGGCAGCATGAGCCCTATCGTGCGTGAAGCCATCACCACACACCGGCAAATGCTGGCTTGAGTGCTATGCATTCGCTTCGTTGACAGTGACCTGGCTCGCTGCGAAAGACACCGTGTCTTTGCCTGAATAAAAAAACCACCATCCCTATCAGGCCCCACAGAAAAGCCTCATCGCCGCTATAAACTCCGATTGACTGTGATTCGACCGGGCCAGCACGAACAGCGCATGGCGATCAGCCTCCACCAGGCTCTGCCAAAAAGAAATCGGCGGTAACGGCAGATGTTGGGCCTCGCACTGCCGAACCACCACGTCGGGCCATGTCTGCGTGACACGCCAGCCTTGCTCAACCGGCCTGGGCTCTTCGGCCATTGCGGTACCGCCATGACGATTTACCATTGTGATTAATGCCGCCCTGTAAGTGCCTTGCGCCTCGGGCGTGTCGACGGGCAGCTGCAGAAGCAGTCGTTTCTCTTCTTGGGTAAACGCCTGCCACTGCGACAACCGCACTCGGATACCTGCACAATCAAGCTTGTAGCGGACACGCAGCGGGATCAGGTACAAACTGCTCGCTTCCTGAGATTCAAAGGGATAAAAATCTCTGGTGGTCATGCTGCAGGCCCAAAAATAGAGAATGTGAGGATCATTTGATCATGATGGCAGAGTGACGTTAGAATTTGAGGCTGACCCAACCGGGACGCTTCCTGTTGGGAGCGCGCACATCGCAAGGAAGATATCAAAATTATAATTCTAAACACTTGCTTTACGAATGTCGGCACCGGGGGCGACTTCCAGTGAAGAAAACCATCGCAATATTCCTGCATCATCCCACGTGCTCGATTGAATCCGTCAACGGCGTCATCATCGCCCTCACATCAAACTACCACATTCGGGTGTTCACGCGTCACAAAGTCCCGGACGGATTTTTTGATACGGTTGACATGGTTGTTTTTCCGGGTGGCGTGGGCGACGACAGCGCATTCGTCTCGCTACTGAAAAATAATATTGATGAGATCGAAAGCTTTCTTCACAAAGGCGGAAAATATCTTGGTATCTGCATGGGTGCTTATTGGGCCGACTCCTATTATTTCGGCCTGCTCAGGGATACGCGGGTCGTGCAATACATCAAACGCCCCAAGTCGGATATCAAATCTTCTTATGCCACCACCTTGCCGATTGTCTGGCGAGGTGAAGATCACCGAATGTATTTTTATGATGGTCCGACTTTCGTCGGCGGCGAATTCGAGAAAATTGCGACCTATGCCAATGGTGATCCGATGGCAATTGTACAGGGGTCGGTCGGTTTGATCGGATGCCATCTCGAGAGTGAGGATAGCTGGTACATGAAAAAAAACATGCGTCCTCACTGGCATTATGGCGAACATCATGACCTGCTCTTGCAGTTTGTTGTTGACTACCTGCTTGAAGAAAACCAGATGGCACTGTTCTGACCTCAGAGGAACGCTCAATAGAATTTCGAAGCAGCGCGTCCTGTCACTCGTGTTCGCCTCAACCGCACTTTGTTGCCCTCCCCGCCGAATAACAAGAACGATGATTGCCTTGTGAGAAAAAACCGGGCTTGGCAGTTTGCGTAGTCCGATGCGACTGGCAAAAAAATTAACAAACTATTACACAAAAGGCAGAGATTCATGCATCAGGATGTACACACCGAATTACTGAATACGCCGGGCCGGCGCGGTGATATTGAACGCTTCATGTCTCGGCCTTTCATTCAGCACATGCTGATCACGCTCATCATCGTGAACGCCGCTATCTTGGGCATAGAGACCAACCCGGAAATCATGGCCTCCATAGGAAAAGAACTGATCCTGCTCGATCACGCCATCCTGTGGGTTTTTATTGCGGAGATCGTCTTGCTGATCGCCGCACGCGGCTGGCATTTTTTCAAAGATCTGTGGTGTATTTTCGATTTTCTGGTGGTGGCGATAGCGCTGGTGCCGGCCACCGGAAGTTTGTCCGTGCTGCGGGCACTGCGCGTCCTGCGGATTTTGAGGCTAATTAATAAAATAGAAAGTATGCGTCGCGTGGTCAGCGCCTTACTGGGCTCCCTGCCCGGTCTGGGCTCGGTTTTCGGACTGGTACTGATTGTGTTCTATGTCTCTGGCGTGATCGCCACGAATATGTACAGCGCAGAATTTCCCAAGCGCTTCGGCACGCTGGGAATGAGCTTCTACACTTTGTTTCAGGTTATGACGCTGGAGGGCTGGTCAAAAGAAATCGCCCGTCCCATCATGGCGATCTATCCGTCGGCGTGGATATTTTTTCTGATCTTTATTTTTATCTCGACGTTCATTGTCGTAAATCTGTTCGTCGCAGTGATTGTGGATTCAATCAACTCAATCAAACACCACGAAGAAAATAAGGGCAACGAGCACAAGGAAGAGGATGTCGCGGCAAATATCCGAGCGCTGCGTCAAGAAATCGCCGAATTGAAGACAATGATCAAGTCCAACACCAACGATCTGCGCTGAGCGCAAACGCCGAACAGGAGGGGCATCAGCCCTTCCCGAACAGCGCTTTGTTGTTCTTCACCGCGATAGACTGAAAATACGGTTTGAACTCGGACTCATTGAAACCGAAGCGTTCCATGAATTGCTCGAACAATTCCAGCTCCTGAGGCAAAGCCTCGCCGTTGGCTAGAATCGCGTCATACAAGTTCACCAGAATCGAGAGCTGCTGATCGTGATCCAGCAAGGTCGCGCTGTCCTTGATGAATTGATCGACTGTATTAAATTTAGTGTAGCGTGTTGCCACTTCCAGCAAAACGCGATCATCGTGCACCGCTATCACCAGCCGACGTATCTCCTCCGGCTCTATTCGCCCATCCGCATTAATCATGTAGATCATCGCAGCAGCAAATGCAATGCGAGGCGTCAGCTCGGGCGACTCGCCAAAGTACTCGGTCAGGGCTGCTCCGCAATGAATGCAGTATTTTGCCTCCGCGCCATGCCCCTCGGTCACACAAGCATGACAGGTACGCGTGGTGGACTCAGTCAGTGTCTTTCGAACGGCATGTTGCGCAATCATTTCAGCGGAAACGATACCGGTCGGTACCGCGAGAATGCCCCAGCCAAACATCATCATCACGGAAGCCAGAAAACGACCCAAGTCAGTCTTGGGCGTGATGTCACCAAAACCCACCGTCGTCACTGTGGAGATGGCCCAGTAGATTGAGGTTGGGACACTGGTGAATCCGTTTTCTCCGCCCTCCACCACGTAAAGCATCGTGCCCAGAATAATCACCAGGGTCATGATGATGGAGAGGAACACGCCGATCTTGCGGCGGCTGTCGACCACGGCCAGCATCAACCACTGGTATTCGTCCACGTAGCCCGACATTTTCAAAATACGGAAGATTCTCAACAGGCGCAGGATGCGCACATCCAGCAGCACATAGGCTTCCGGCACGATAAGCGCAATGAAGCTGGGCAGTATCGATACAAAATCAATCACCCCGAGGAAGCTTCTTGCATACCGCACAGGGTTGGGACTGCATACCAGACGCGCGAGATATTCAAGCGTAAAGATGATGGTGAAACACCATTCCGCAGTAGTCAGCAACGATTGGTACTCGACGCGTATGCTTTGCACACTATCGACCATAATGATCAACAGGCTGATCACGATGGCCCAGACCAGAAACAGATCAAAACGACGACCTGCTGCCGTGTCGGCCTCAAAGATGATGGTGTACCACTTCAGGCGCCAGCCGGTCAGCGCATGAGCATAGTGACTTGCAGCGGTGTCTTGCATGGGATGTTCTCTCAGACTTGTTCGACTCGGGCGAGTGAACAGTTAGTTTTAATTTTGTTAATTTTTCTGTTTCGCTAATGGTTGACGATAGCGATCAGCCGGGAAAATGCTCGAGCAGGCGAATACTAAAACGATTCGCCTATGCTTTCCAGTCCGACAATGCGACGCCGGCATGAACGCTTCTGACCCCGACGCAACAGGGCACGCTGAAACCCGGTAAAATAGACTACCAATTTACTAATTTTTTCCCAATTTGTGCACGACGTCTGATGGACCACGCGCAACGGCATAAACTGAAACCGGATGCAGACGACTGGTGTAAAAAATAACGCTTTGTTTCTCAGCTCCAGGTACACCAATGTCTCAAACTTTGTTCGACAAATACGGCGGCGTGGCGACCGTGACCGAAATCGTTCGGGACTTCCATGAGCGGCTAATGCGCCGCCCGCACATCCGCCGCTACTTTGCCGATATGCCGATGGATAAAATCATTTCGCACCATATTGAGTATGTAACGTTCGCTCTTGGAAAACCCAGTAGCAAAATCAGCATGCAGCAGCTGCACGACCAACACATGACTACTGGAGTCACCAAAGCGTCTCACAATCTGATGATCGACTTGTTCGTCGACTCGGTTGAGGACAGTGGGTTCAGCGATGAGGATATTAAAACGATCATTGCCAGATTACAAGGTGTCACTGGCGAGATCGTCACCAAAGGTATTGAGAAATAAATCTGCTGAAGCCTTTTTCGTTTAGCCCGTTGACGAAGATCGCTGCTCACAGCCGGAATTGGGGCTTCGCCATGAATGACAAACCCAAACTGTCGAGCAAGGAAGCCATCTTTCAGGTATTCCGCCCGCATGGCAATCATGATGTTTCAGCAGAAAATTATCGGCTTAAAAAACAAACACAGTCCCAGCCTGTCAACGGCCCTGTCGAAAAAAATCACATCGACGATGCGACTGTATTCGCCTCTACGAGCAAAATCGAACCTCACACACTGACGCTGTCCGGCGCCGAAGCGCTCAATAGCACCGGCGATCAGGCTACTGAGAGCACCGCAATACCTGGACACGCTGGTCCACAGACCACGATACGGCTTGAGACCTTCTGCATCGGTATGGAGGAGCGGTTGGCCGCAATGCAAGTGGCACAGCAAAAGGCCAGGGAGCAGCTGAACGATCTTGAGGGCCAGTCTCAGGGAACGGATAAACTACCCGACGCGTGACGCTTTGCTCCCTGCATCGTGATCCGGCTCCAGTTACCCGTTATCAAAGGTCTACCCCATGTCATTGCCGAGTACCCTGCCTTCGGTCTGTCCCCACGACTGCACCAGTACCTGCGCGCTGGAAGTCGAGGTTCTGGATAACGGCCGCATTGGAAAAGTGCGCGGCTCTCAACGGAATTCGTATACCGCGGGCGTGATCTGCGAGAAAGTGGCCCGCTATGCGGAGCGACAGCATCATCCTGATCGACTGCAATACCCCCTGATGCGCACCGGCCCCAAGGGCAGCCAGCAATGGAAACGTATCTCCTGGGAAGAGGCGCTGGACCGCACCGCTGACCAACTGCTGCAAAAAGCGGCGCAACACGGCAGCGAAACCGTCTGGCCTTATTTTTATGCTGGCACCATGGGTCTGGTACAGCGCGATGGCATACAGCGACTCCGGCATGTGATGAATTACTCGCGCTGGCACGCCACCATATGCGTTGCGCTGTCAGACACAGGCTGGATCGCTGGCATTGGCAGCAAACGCGGTGTGGATTTGCTGGAAGCCGCCGAGTATGCAGATCTGATCGTGATCTGGGGTGGCAATCCGGTCAATACGCAAGTCAATGTGATCCAGCATGCGATGGCAGCCAAAAAACGCGGCGCACGTCTGGTGGTGGTGGATCCTTACCGTACCGGCACCGCCGAAAAAGCTGATCTGCATCTGGCCGTGCGTCCGGGTACCGATGGTGCGCTGGCTTGCGCGATCATGCATGTGCTGTTTGCTGAAAATTTTGCGGACTGGGATTATCTGCGTCGCTATACCGATTGCCCTGATGAACTCGCCGCGCACGTCAGCACGCGCACACCCGCCTGGGCAGCGGCCATTACCGGCCTGTCAGAAGATAGCATCATCGGCTTTGCACGCGAATATGGTCGTGCACGCGCGAGCTTCATTCGCTGCCATCACGGCTTCTCTCGCTCGCGCAATGGTGCCGCGAATATGCATGCGGTCACCTGCCTGCCTGCGGTTACTGGTGCATGGCAGCACCGCGGAGGCGGTGCCGTGTATGGGCACGCCGGACTGCTGCCGTTAAATCGTGGTCTGATCGAAGGTCTGGATCAGCTTGATACGAATGTGCGGACACTTGATCAATCGCGTCTGGGTGCCATCCTCATGGGCGATGCGGAGGCACTTCATGGTGGACCGCCCGTGACGGCCCTGCTGATCCAAAATACCAATCCGGCGGTGGTGTGCCCGGATTTGTACCGAGTAAGCGCCGGGCTGATGCGTGAAGATTTATTCACCTGCGTGCATGAGCAATTCATGACCGAGACCGCCTCACTGGCCGATATCGTGCTGCCGGCGACGACATTTCTCGAGCATGATGATTTTTATTCAGCCAGTGGTCACACGGTATTTCAGGTCGCTAAAAAACTGGTCGAGCCGCCTGGTGAGGCGCGCGAAAACCATTTTGTAATCTGCGAACTCGCCCGTCGCCTCGGTGCATCGCATCCCGGCTTTGACATGAGTGCCTGGGAGATCATGGATCAGAGCCTCAGGCAATCCAGACTGTGGGATGCGCAAACCAACTATGAACGCGGTGGTCAGGATCTGGCGGCACCTTTCGAACGGATGCATTTCCTGGATGGCTTCGATACGCCAGATCGAAAATTTCACTTCAAGCCAGATTGGTCGCGCTTTGGCGGCAGAGCGGCAGAGATGCCCGCCCTGCCAGACCACTTCGATGTCATCGACAATGCCACCGATGACAAACCCTATCGATTAGTCACTGCGCCAGCGCGCACCTTTCTCAATTCAACCTTCACTGAAACGCCGGGCTCACTAAAACGCGAGCGACGGCCGACTGCCCTGCTGCACCCTGACGATTGCGCAGCACTCAAGGTGAACGAAGGTGACCGTGTCAGCGTCGGTAACGAGCGTGGCTTGGTGACTGTTCACGTACAACCAAAAACAGGCCAGCAGCGTGGTGTGGTTGTGATTGAGGGTTTGTGGCCGAACCGGGCGTTTGATACAGGTCTGGGCGTCAATGCGCTGACAAGTGCAGATCCGGGATGGCCTAACGGCGGTGCAGTATTTCACGATACAGCGGTTTGGATACGCGTCAGCACTGCACGGGGATCTCGGTAGAGTCGGCTCTTGGATCAGTGCAGGTCCCGGGCGCGACCGCAGTGCTGTATTCACGAGCCTTTGCAGAGCAGGTTGTAAACGTCGATCTTGTCGGTACCATCGTCGGGCGGCATCCACTCGGTGTAGGGGCCTTCCATGTCGGGGATCGCTTCCCTGCCCATTTGCGTAAAATCCACCGAAGCCAGCAAGCGAATTTGTTTTGAAAAGCAATTAGCCTCCCAAAGAAATTTCGATGCGCGCCAGCTGAACTGGGGTGCAGGTCTCGACAAAATGACCATGATGGAGATCTTGGGTTTTTTCGCCCGGACGAGACTGCCGGGTTCGTAATAGGAGACGATGTGCACGTCGCCATCGTCGCGCTCGGTGAGCTGCCGCCACTCTGCTCTGCCCAAAGGACTCAGTAATAGTAGCGAGAGCAGTATCGTGGCGCGTAGTGTCATCATGTGCATTTTCTTGATAAGAAACCCGGGCCACAGACACGAGCAAGACGGGAAACCGAAAAAGACGAACAGCAATCGAGATAAACTTATACCAGTAAATCCCGAATCGCGATGTCTTGTGAATTTGACAAACACCATCACACCATGGATGGCACGATGAAAGAACCTGCATGAATGTCGCCCGGCTTCTCCTGAGAACTGCCTCTTTGTTCCCCGAGCGCACCGCCATCATGCTGGGGGACCGCAAACTGATCGACTATCGCGAGCTCGGGCGTCGCGCTGCCTCGATTGGGATGTCTCTCACATCCGATCTGCAGCTAGAACTAGGCGACCGGATCGCGCTGTTTATGAGTAATGATGTGGCTTATCTGGAGATCCTCTACGGCATCTGGTGGGCTGGACTGGTCGCCGTACCCATCAACGCCAAACTTCATTCGAAGGAAGTCGCCTACATACTCGAGAACGCTGGCGCCGCCTGTTTATTCTGCAGCGATGATCTGGCAACAGATATCGGACCCATTGCCGATAGCCTGCCGGCACTGCGCCGCGTCTTCACAGTAGGCTCAGACGACTATGTGCACTTGCAGCGCGCTACTCCCGCCCCAATGACACCACGCGCGCCCGACGATATCGCGTGGTTGTTTTATACCTCGGGCACCACCGGCTTTCCGAAGGGTGTGATGCAAACACATCGGAATTTGCTGACGATGATTTCCTGTTATTTCACTGACGTCGATGATGTCAGACCGGGAGATGCGATGGTTTATTCGGCGCCTCTCTCGCATGGCGCCGGTATGTATCATTTTCCTTACCTGCTGCGCGGCGCGCTGCATGTGATACCGGAATCGTGGGGTTTCGAACCGGGAGAGCTGTGCCGGCTTTCGAAAAATATCGGACAACTGTCGCTGTTTGCTGCGCCGACAATGGTCAGGCGGCTGGTGGATCACATCGACAAGACGGCTGCGGACCCGACAGGTTTCAAAACCATCATTTACGGTGGTGGCCCCATGTACACTGAGGACATACGCAAGGCGCTGTCGGTAATGGGGAATCGCTTCGTACAGATTTACGGACAGGGCGAGTGTCCGATGACGATTACGGCACTCGCGCGCGAACATCTAGCCGATACCGAGCATCCACGCTGGCTGGAGCGGATCGCCTCAGTTGGTATCGCGCAGTCGATGGTCGAGGTGATCACGACAGATGATCAAGGCCTCGCATTACCCCCGGGCGAGATCGGTGAAATCTGGGTGCGCGGTGATGCGGTCATGGCAGGCTACTGGAACAACCCTGAGGCCAGCGCCGCCGCTTTGCAGGGTGGCTGGCTGAGAACTGGCGATCTCGGGCGATTTGATGCCGACGGTTTTCTCACGCTGCATGATCGTTCCAAAGATCTGATCATTTCAGGCGGTGCAAATATCTATCCGCGTGAAGTCGAAGAAGTGCTGCTGCGTCATCCTTGTGTCAATGAAGTCTCGGTCATCGGCCAACCCGACGCAGAATGGGGCGAAGTGGTGGTCGCCTTTGTGGTCGCGAAAGACGTGACGGTGGCCGAGCTTGATGCGCTGTGTCTGGCCCACATCGCTCGTTTCAAGCGGCCCAAGCATTATCATTTCATTGATGCGCTACCCAAGAACAACTATGGCAAGGTACTGAAAACCGCGCTGCGTGAAGAGCTGGCACGCTACAATCCACATCACGATCCCGAGATACCTGAAAAATCATGAAAAAAACGCTCTTTACCATCGTCCTGCTCTGCGCCAGCCTGACACAAGCGAGCGTACGGGCAGACACCCCCGCTGCGAGTGAGCTGCTGCTGATTCAGCAATCGGTCAACACCCAGTGTCTGGCCCGTGGGCAGGGACGTGCGCGCATGCTGTGTCGATGCGCGGCTGTTTTGGTCAGCAACAAGCTCGCAACCGAAGGCACAGCGGGCTATCAGGAGAACGCCGAGGCGGTCTTTAATCAAGCCTTTGAATCCTGCATGAGTAACGAGGACCGCGCCTTTACCGCGGCGACTGCCAAACTTTATCAGTCCCAGCCTGCCGTAGAAGAATCCCTGCGCAAATCTGCTGCAAAACCATGACGATCCGAAGGCGTAATTACCGATGAACTCGCCGTGGCATTTGCAAGGCAAGGTCGCTATTGTCACCGGGGGTAATGGCGGTATTGGCCTCGGTATGGCGCAGGGACTGGCAGCCGCAGGTGCCACTGTCGTCATCGCAGCCCGCAATGCAGATAAAAGTGCGGCGGCAGTTGCCTCCATCCTCGCCTCGGGCGGGAAGGCCTCAGCGATTGCCGTCGATGTTACTGATGAAGCCTACTGCAAGACCATGGTGGCCTCGGCGGTCGAGAGGCATGGGCGTCTGGACATCTTGATCAACAATGCCGGCATCAACATTCGCAAACGACCAGAAGACTACGCGCTGGCCGAGTGGCAGCAGGTATTGCAGACCAACCTGAGCAGTGCTTTCCTCTGCTCTCAGGCCGCTTATCCCGAGATGAAACGGTCGTCCGCAGGCAAGATCATCAACATTGGCTCGATGATG
>SYFN01000195.1 GCA_005800405.1 Burkholderiales bacterium | reverse complement strand
TCTGAACGTGCGGTGCAGCTGGCATTGGATACCCTAATGCAGGGACGTACAACGCTGATGATTGCCCATCGCCTGTCCACGGCCGAGCACGCGGATCGCATCGTCGTTTTGCAAGACGGTCGAATCGCCGAAATTGGCAGCCACACGCAATTACTTGCAGCTAACGGTGTGTATGCCCATCTGTATCACCTGCAGTTTTCAAGGGAGCCCTGACGAGGAGCGCTGATGACACAGTTTTCCGGTTTCCTGCCCCTTCCTTGTTGGATAACACTGGCGATATCGGGAGCGTTGAGCTGGAAAAGCTTGAAGAATATTGCGGAAATCGAGCTCAGTGATTGAAGTGAATGATAAGCAAGAATCTAGGCTCAGTAACAGTACTTTATATTTCCAAATTTTTATCTGAAAAAATGATGAATTTTCAAAACGGCTCATTTTATTTTAGTTGAGATTTGTATGTAGCCGCGCTCCCCATGTTCGTTCTGTATTCACGCCAAATTAATTCGAAATTTTAAATAATATGCGCACTCATCTTGATTTAGGTTGTGGCTTGTCGCCCAAAAATCCTTTTGGATATGACAATTTATATGGAATTGATATCAGAGCAAGTGAGGAAGAAAAGAGCAATGCAACCATTGTGACCGCTAATCTTGCTGTTGAGCCTATTCCATTTCCTGATAGTTATTTTAATTCTGTATCGGCTTATGATTTTTTTGAGCACATACCGCGCGTCGCCCTTGATTTCAACACAAAATCATCAAGGTTTCCATTTGTTGAGCTAATGAATGAGATATGGCGTGTTTTAAAACCAAATGGAATTTTATATTCGGTTACGCCGGCATTCCCCAGCGAAAAAGCTTTTCGGGACCCAACACATGTGAACATAATTACAAAAAAAACACATCGTTATTTTACGAGTCCGGATTTTCTTGCGAGGATGTACGGCTTTCACGGGAATTTCAATTTACTTCGCCAGGCTTGGGTGCATCCTCGTGATTTGTATAAGCCCAAAACGTCAAACCTCGCTGAACTCCTGAGAGATATGGGAAAGAGATTGATGGGGGAGCAATCTCACTTGATCTGGGAGTTCGAAGCCAAGAAGTAAATTGAACGTACTATTTGATTTTTTTCAATAACTGATTATCTTTACGCATGAATTTCTGAAGCGATAGTTCAGGCTCTTTAGCTAGTACTAATCCAAGGTTTTATACTTCAGCCTGAGGAGCCACTGAATAATCCACGTTGCCCGGCGAGCCAACGTAGTTGTGCGACGCAGGGACCCGCAAAATCAGAGGTTTGGTGCGATTGGCCTTGCCAAAAAATTTTCTGGATTTATTTAATCAACGCTTCCCCAAGCCGTTCACGAAACAAAATTTTATGGTTGATTTTTAAAGAGATCTTGGGAGTAGACGTAGTCTCAAGCTCGTATCAAGCCAACTGTTCTGCCAAGTAGTCTCGCAATATACTTTGGTTGTGGAATTAGTAGCCTCAGCGGCAGTGTTAATAAGGCGAGACAGAGTGTCTTCCATCGTAACCATCTAGCTTTTTTGCCGTGTTTTTTTTCAAATAAAAGCTTTGATTGCGCATGATGGTAACCGCGTAAAAACTCAGATCTGAGAGGTGCGTGCCCTTTGACCGAGCCGCGCGATAGGTGCTTTAGCTTGATCTGAGGGACGACTACCATGGAAAGCTTTGCATCAAATGCGCGTTGTGAGAGATCTTCATCTTCGTAATACAAAAAGAAATCTTCATCAAAAAATCCGATTTTCGACATATTTTCTATATTTAGAAGTATGGCAGCGCCACATAAAAACCCCACGCAGCAGGGCCCATCGGCACCGCAACCTTTTGAGATCCATTGCGAGCTGGGCCACCGGTAATTGATTTCCTCTACATTGTGTCTGTCCAAAAGTTGCGGCGCGATCATGGCTGCATCCGGAAATTGCTCGGCAGCCTGCATTATCTGTTCAAAAAAATCAGGCTCAGGCAGTGTGTCAGGATTTAATAACAGGGCAAATGTAGTAGAGGTTTGTTGGAGTGCACGATTATTAGCTGCACCAAACCCTTCATTTTTTTCATTCAATAATAATTGTGCGTTTGGTAGAAATTTCGTAATTTTTTCAGTGGTGTTATCGGTGGATGCGTTATCCACACAAATTACATTGGCTAACTCCCTTAATGCCGATGCCAGAGCCTCCACGCAATGTACGCTGTTATAGGTGACGATAATGACCGTCAGCTCACTCAGTGGATTTTTTTGAAATTGAATGGTGGTCATGTTTCAGACTTTGGAGGCTGATGGGGTAGACTTTAGGACTGAGATCGATCAGGAAATTCAGTATGCCTTCGAGAGAGCAACTTCCCGGAATATTTTTTGCTATTTTGCCAATCACCTTGTTTTTCCCGATCGGCATCACCTACACCGTTATTGTGCTCTATTTCATAGCTTGGTTTGCGGCTGGTAGCTTGGGTGCGAAGTGGAGCGCAATTCGATGTCATCCGACTTATACCGTTAGCTTGATACTTTTTACAGCGGTTTTGTTGTCGGCCATCTTTCTGTCCCCAGGTAATGATTACCGATGGCACGGAATGATTCATTACTTCGTCTTCGCATTTCTGTTGCTTTTTTCGGTTGGTTGCGAGAATGCAGTTTATCGACGTGCCAAGTCAGCCCTCTTTCTAGGCGCGCTATATGCGGGCTTCATCTTTTGCGTTGAAAAAGCTGGTCTTCTGCCGGATTGGACAATATTTTCTTATTACCATCAGTATGCTGGCAATAAATCTATTTCGATTGGCATATTCATGGCGATTGCAGGAGCCTGGATGCTCAACGAGGCGTTCGATGCGGTTGATCGGCGTAGTATGTTGCTTTATCTTGTCGCGTACGCATTCACCGAATGGGTAGTTGTCCAGTTCGCCGTCACCCGCACTGGTACCTTGATGGTTTATCTGTTGTCTGCCTTGGTGATTCTCCGGCGATTGAAATTCAACCGACGGTCGCTCGCGACGGTGGCGATGGTATCCGTTGTTATGGTGGGTATTGTCGCATCGAACGGTGTGGGCCACCGACGTCTTCAGGAAGTTGGTTCGGCTATCACAGCACTCCAAGAAGGCAGTTTGGGCGCTGGTGAGAGTAATCGTTTGCAGTTTTTACGGATAACCGGCGCGATGATTGCTGAAAGACCAGTGATCGGATTCGGGATTGGTGGGTGGCGCCAAGAGTATCCGGTACGTGCCCAAGGTCTCGAGACGGCTTTCATGAGTACTCCACACAATGACTACTTGCTGTATGGATCAGAGTTGGGTACGATTGGATTGATGCTATTGGTTTGGATTTTTGGAGCTTTAGTACGTGAATCTTTACGAGCATCCTCGACTAAAGGTACGGCATTTCTTGTGGTGATGGTCGCATTGATTGTATCCAGTATGTTCAATGCAATGCTTCGAGACTGGCGCTTTGGTGTGCCATTGATGCTCCTGATTGCCATCGCCTATCGTGACAGTCAAGAAGTCTCATCAAACTCGCACGTTAAACTATCTGCATCAGCATCTTCTATTGATATTGAATCAGGCGAGATGTCCAAGTGAATAGCCGCACTCCGGGCACAGGCGCTGATAAAGAGACGCGTCTCAATTAATGCCGTATTTATCCGATCGACCTTGCGCAAATAATCTCCTGGCCTCTGCCAGCCGAGTGACACGGCAATGCGATGATCCTGCAATTTGAACGTACCGCAGCGATTGCTACTCACGGAAAAATGAAGAACTGACGATCATGCGGGTGTGTGCCGATCTCGCGCTCCTCCTAGCTTAGTGAAATAGGATACGGTGCGGCTGATAGCCATCCTGTTGACCGCTCGGGCCACGGTATCCACTATCAATAATATCGATTTAAACAACTGTGGGTATTTTTGCTGCTTTTCGCCTTGGCGGCCCGTACTACCCGCCGTATAAGGATGACTCAAAAACATGAAACTACGTAGGGCCAACTGATTCCAATCGCGTCGGTTCTGAGTAAGCATGCTGGTAGACGGCAGAAATTCCTTTAGATTCTTCTTCAACCGAGAAAATGGCTTCTACGCGCGCGCGTCCGAGTTGACCCAAGCCCATGGTTTTCAGGGGGTCGTTCATCAGCAGTGTTAGTGCGCCGGCAAGCGCGTCGACATCGTCGGTCGGTACCACATACCCTGTCTTGCCCTCTTCAACAATAGTTCTGAACGCACCGGTATCACTGGCAACCACAGCGCAGCCGCATGCCATACCTTCCAGCAGCGTCAGTCCAAAAGGCTCATAGCGGGGACAGGCGACAGTGATCAGCACATTTTGATACCAGTCTGCGACGGTATCAGCATCAACCACCCCGAGAAAAAGAATGCGCTCTGTGAGTCCTGCTGCAGCGATTTTCTGCTCCAGTTGCTTCTGAAAGCTAGTGTATTGCAGCGTACACAAACCGGCAATCACCGCCGTGTAATCGGGGAATTTTGGCAGCAGTCGGATCATGGCCTCGACAAAAATATCCATCCCCTTGTCAGGTCTTATTCTGCCAAATGTGCCGACACCATATTTGTCCGGTAAGCCCGTACGGCGCCAGATCGTTAATTTATCTGCCGGCGGCGAGAAGCGTTCGAGGCTGATCCCATGGGGTACGACTCGTGTCGTATTTGGTACAAAACTCGCCGCTTCCGGTGTCGTCGAGATCACGCCGTCCATCTTGCTGATCAGCCAGCGCGGAAACCAGGAATGGCGGTGCTTGGCTGCCGATGTAAAAATTATCTTGATAGGAAAGTATAAAACGTCACGCAGAAAAATCGTCAGCATCATTTCCGGATCACGACGTACATGCCAGATACGTGGCCGCCCATTTGGCAGACGCTTGCGACTGATCCAGATCGCTTGCCAGACGCTGAGATAAAAAAAGCTCTCAGGATGATTGGACCGCGCTAGCTGTGCGCCAGGCAGGTCATTGCCTACGAACCCGATACTCAAGATTTTTGCCTGAACCGGCAGCAGGGCGTTGATGGTTCCGGAAACGCCTGAATAGCGTCTCTTCATATTGGTAATGATGATTTCTGGATTCATTTTTAGTGCATGCTGATATTTGATCCAATGATCCCGACAGATAATTCATTGGGTAAACGAGAGGATAAAAAGAATATCATCACATCAAAATAATATCGTACTGTTCCTGATGAAAGCCATTCTCAACCTGAAGTGAAATCGGCTTACCAATAAAATCTCCCAGCATGGTCAAATACTGAGACTCTTCTTCAAGGAAGAGATCAATCACCAGCTGCGAGCCTAGAATTCTGAATTCGCGCGGATTGAATTGTTTAGCCTCGCGCAGAAGCTCGCGTAGGATTTCATAGGCGATGGTGCGCGAAGTTTTGACTTGTCCCTTGCCCTGACATGCCGGACAGGTTTCACAAAGAATATGCGCAAGTGACTCGCGCGTGCGCTTACGGGTCATCTCTACTAGGCCCAATGCCGAAAACTCCGAAACCGTAACTTTGGTTCGGTCGCGCGCCAATGCTTTGTGTAACTCGGCAAGTACAGCAGTGCGATGCTCGATATTTTCCATGTCAATAAAATCGAGAATAATAATGCCACCGAGATTACGAAGACGCAGTTGTCGTGCGATTGCGTGTGCGGCATCCAGATTGGTTTTGAAAATCGTATCATCAAAATTTCGGCCAGTGACGTAGCTGCCGGTATTTACATCAATCGTTGTCATTGCCTCGGTCTGCTCGATAATCAGGTAGCCCCCCGATTTCAGATCAACGCGTTTGCCGAGCGCTTTTTCTATTTCTGCCTCAATGCCGTGCAGATCAAACAGCGGGCGCTCCCCCGTGTAATGCATTAGCTTGGTCATCACGGAGGGCGTATAGCTCTCTGCAAATTCACTGAGCTTGAGGAAATTTTCGCGTGAATCAATTTGTATCGATGTAGTCTCTTCCCCCACGAAATCTCTGAGCACACGCTGTGACAAGCTGAGATCCTGATACAGCAGTGAAGGGGGAGGAACCTTTCGGGATTGCTCAATCAGATGTTCCCCGATTTTTCGAAGGTAGGCGATATCACTGGTCAGGTCGGCATCACTGGCACCCTCGGCCATGGTCCGAATGATGAAGCCGCCTTTCTCTTCGGCGGGTAAAAGGGCTTGTACTTTCTCACGTAAGGCTTCACGCTCTACCGCATCACCGATGCGTTGCGAGACGCCGATATTCCGATCCTGTGGTAAGTATACCAGCATGCGTCCTGCAATCGATATTTGCGTGGAAAGCCGGGCACCTTTGGTGCTGATGGGATCCTTGATCACTTGTACCAGAAGAGATTGACCGTCGAACAGCAATTTCTCGATCGGTGTCGGCGCGCTCCCCGGACTGGCAGCACCGCTTTGCACACGGGCTTTCCATATATCGGCGACATGAAGGAAGGCAGCACGTTCAAGACCAATATCGATGAAGGCAGATTGCATGCCCGGCAGTACCCGCGCGACCTTACCCAGATAAATATTCCCTGTGCGGCCGCGAGAGGCAGTGCGTTCGATGTGTAATTCCTGCACCGCGCCGTGCTGCATCAGCGCGACACGCGTCTCTCGGAGCGTGATATTGACCAGCAGATCTTCTGTCATAGTATTTTGATACCTGCTTGCTGTAACAATCGTGTAGTTTCAAACAAAGGCAGACCCATGATGCCTGAATGGCTGCCGCTGATGTGTTCGATGAATTGTGCCGCATGGCCTTGTATGCCGTAGCTGCCAGCTTTGTCATAGGGCTCCGATGAGTTGCAATAGGCTTGCAAGGTGTCGTCGCTCAGTTTCGCAAATCTCACTTCCGAGCGGTGCAGTACTTCATTGATCTGATCTTCAAATCGTATAGCCACAGCAGTCAAGACCTCATGGGTGCGTCCCGAAAGCAAACGAAGCATAGCCATGGCCTCTGCATGATCGGCGGGTTTACCCAGTATTTTTCCATCAATGGTTACCGTGGTGTCAGCCGCCAATATCAGACGCTTCGGCAATTGATGCCATAAGACAGTGGCCCAACCACTGTCGGCTTTTTCGCGCGCGACTCGCGCAACGTAAATCTCAGGTACTTCGTCTTCGTGTGGTATCTCCGAGACCGCACCGTGGCTACCCGGTTCTTCTTTTAATTCGAGCACGTCGAAGGCAATTCCGACCTGCTGCAGTAATTCACGCCGGTGCGGGCTTTTGGAAGCCAAGTAAATGGTTTGGTCTGCCAATCTAATGTTTTTCGTCATACGGACAAGCTGACATCAGCGACTGTCACAGTGATATTCGGTGATAAGGATGATTGCGCTTAATCGTCCAGGCGCGGTAGAGCTGTTCTGCGAGCAGCACCCGGACCATCCCATGTGGCAGGGTCAGGCTGGACACGCGAACCAACATGTGGGCATTTTTCTTGAAATCCGCATCCAGACCATCCGCACCACCGATGACGAATGTAACATCCCCGCCTTGCTGCTGCCACAGTGTCAGGTGTTGCGATAACTGCAGCGTGGTCAGATCCTTGCCGTGCTCGTCCAGGGCGATTACATGGCCCCCTTTGGGCAGCACGGCCTCGATGCGTTGCCGCTCCTGCGCCATCACCGTTTCCGCACTGCGGCTCGATGAGCGCTCTACGGGCTTGATTTCTTTGAGCACCAGCCGGCATTCCGGCGGCATGCGTTTCGCATATTCCTGAAAGCCTGCCTCGATCCATGCAGGCATTTTGTGGCCGACGGCTGCAACGATGAGTTGCATGGGCTGGATTTAACCGCCGGGCTTGGTCGTTGTGCGCCGAGTGGTACCGGCTCGACTGGTTGACGCTTTTCCAGCGGTCGAACCCGTTTTTCTGGCGGGTGCTTTTTTGGCCGCTGATTTTTTAGGAGTGGTTTTCTTTGCGACGACTTTTTTAATAATCGCCTTGTTGGTCACGACTTTTTTGGTGACTGCTTTTTTGGCTGGGGTTTTGGTTGGGATTTTTGTCCCGGCAGTTTTCGTCACCGCTGTTTTTTCAGCCACCGCTTTTGCCGCCGGGGCTTTCGTGCCGCTGGCCTTGGTATCGGTGGTTCTGGTGCGGGCCGTTTTTTTTACAGCGGTCTTGGTGATATGCGACGACGCTTTGACCAGTGTTGTTTTCGCACCGGTGGCCGAGCGCGTTGCAGCGCCGAGCTTGATTTCCTTCTCGCCCCACAATTCTTCAAGACGATAGTAAGCGCGAATAGCGGGCTGCATGACGTGGACGATTATGTCGCCCAGATCGACCAGCACCCACTCGCCCGTGCCTTCACCTTCCATGCTGATGATGTTGCCGCCAGCAGCCTTGACCGAGTCGCGCACGGAGGAAGCCAGCGCTTTGGTTTGACGGTTTGAGGTACCGGAAGCGATCGCGATGCGGTCAAACATGCTGGTCAGATGGCTGGTATCGAAGATGCGGATGTCCTGCGCCTTCACGTCCTCAAGTGCGTTGACAACGATGCCCTGCAATTTTTTAATATCCATTAATGAGTCTGGTATAGGTGATGTTGTTGAATATAGTCTAGCACTGCCGCCGGAAGCAGGTCGGCGGTGTCACCCGAATCTGCAATAGCCTCGCGTATCTGGGTCGACGATACAGCCAGCGCCAGCTGCGTTGCGATGAAGACCAGACCCGAGGGCGTCCGCCGCAATTGATCTGCGCTGGCCAGCCGGCGGGTGATTTGCGATGCGACCGCTTTGTCCAGTGCTGCGTCTTCGACCGTGAAACCCGGACGTGTGGCAATGCAAAGATGGGCTTCACCGAACAGAGCGGCCCAGTCGCGCCAGGTGTGCAAATTGATCAGCTGGTCTGCACCCATAATGAGTGCGAGCGACACATCCCGCCCAAGTTCATTACGTAACGAACGCAAGGCGTCGATCATGTAGCTTGGACCCTCGCGGCGGATTTCCTGTTCATCGATACAAATCGGCGTAGGCCAGCCATCGAAGGCGGCATGCAGCATCGCAACCCGATGTACAGCTGGTGTGACCATGTCCGGCTTTTGCCACGGACGACCACTGGGTATTAGTCGCAGTTCATCAGGATGCAGTAGTGCGCAGAAGTAGCGTGCCAGTCCAATATGACCCGAATGCACCGGATCGAAGCTACCGCCCAGCAGCAGCACGCTGCGCACACTCATGCAGCCAGCCAGTCACGATGCGGCAGGAAATCCGTGTAGAGTTTCGCTTCAGGCGAGCCCACTTCAGGTTGCCAGTCATAGCGCCATTTGACGATCGGTGGCAGCGACATCAGGATGGATTCGGTACGGCCACCCGACTGCAGACCAAACAAGGTGCCGCGGTCGAAGACGAGGTTGAATTCCACATAACGACCACGACGATAGGCCTGGAAATCAAGCTCTCGCTCACCATACGCAGTGTCTTTGCGGCGTTTCAAAATAGGCAGGTAAGCATCAATAAAATGGTCACCAACGCTTTGTGTCATGGCAAAGCTTTTCTCAAAGCCTGCCGAATTGAAATCATCAAAGAACACACCGCCAACACCACGCGCTTCCTTGCGATGCTTCAGATAAAAATACTCATCGCACCATTGCTTGAAGCGCGGATGTAGCTCTGAACCGAATGGCGCCAGTGCATTGCGACAGGTTAGATGAAAATGCTGCGCATCGTCCTCGAAGCCATAGTAAGGCGTCAAATCCATGCCGCCGCCGAACCACCAGACACGCTGAATGCCTTCGCCTGTCGTGGTGAAGAAGCGCACATTCATGTGTACGGTCGGTGCATACGGATTACGCGGGTGAAAAACCAGCGACACCCCCATCGCTTCCCAAGGATGGCCAGCCACTTCAGGACGATTGGCCGCAGCCGACGGCGGCAGGCTGCTACCTTTGACATGCGAAAAACCCACGCCACCGCGCTCGAGCACATTGCCTTCTTCAATGAGACGCGAAATGCCGCCACCACCCTCGGGCCGTTCCCAGCTGTCACGCAGGAACTGCCGACCATCGACAGTTTCAGCAGCAGACACGATGCGCTCTTGCAGCGACAAAAGCCAGGCCCTGACGGCATTCGTATCGGGCGTGTTCATGAATTTTCCTTTTGTTTATTCATGGTATTCAGGCAGGTCGTTTGAGCGCGCGCCAGCCTATATCACGGCGAAACTGCATGCCGTCAAAGTGAATTTTGTCCACAGCTTCATAGGCATGTTTCTGGGCCATGCGAACGCTGTCGCCCAAACCCACTACACACAACACACGTCCCCCCTGTGTTGTCAGCGTTTTGTTGTCCAGTGCCGTGCCCGCATGGAAGCTCATGCTGTCTTCGGTTTCTTCGGGAATGCCGGTGATCACATCGTTCTTGCGTGGCGCATCCGGGTACCCACTCGCGGCCATGACCACGCCGAGTGCTGTGCGCCTGTCCCAGCCGAGCTCAATGTCATTGAGCGTACCCGCAACGGCATACTCCATAACCGATACCAGATCGGTTTTCAGGCGCGCCATGATGGGCTGCGTCTCGGGATCACCCATGCGGCAATTGAATTCCAGTGTTCTGGGATTGTCGTCGGCATCAATCATCAGCCCGGCATACAGAAAGCCCGTATAGGGAATCCCATCTTTCGCCATACCTTGCACGGTCGGTTGGATGATCTCGCGCATCACGCGCGCATGCAGTTGCGGTGTGACGATGGGCGCAGGCGAGTAGGCACCCATGCCGCCCGTGTTCGGGCCCTGATCCTGGTCCAGCAAACGCTTGTGGTCCTGACTGGTGGCTAGCGGTAAGATGTTTTTACCATCAACCATCACGATGAAGCTGGCTTCTTCACCCTCGAGAAATTCTTCGACCACCACGCGCGCGCCGGCATCACCAAAGTGATTGTCCGACAACATCATGTCGATGGCGCCATGGGCTTCTTCCAGTGTCATTGCGACGACCCCGCCCTTGCCAGCGGCACGGCCGGCGGCCGGGATCCCGAGAGGGGCGC